>JAEZYO010000139.1 GCA_023419055.1 Pseudomonadota bacterium
GCGCCTCGCCCTTGGCGGCCCGATCGAAGTCCAGGCGATAGCGTCGCGCGAGCTCGAGATCCTTCTTGTCGAGCGCCTGCGCCGCGCCGTCGAGGGCTCGGGCCGCCTCCAGAGCCAGCTTCTTGTAACGTTCGAGTCGAGGAACGAGCTCTTCCGACTCGACCTTCAGCGCGCCGAGGTCGGCGCTCAGCTTGCGATAGCGGAGCGCGAGCGCACGCGATTCTCGAGCCGCCTTGGAGGCTTCGGTGTACTCCGCCGGAACCGCCTTCTTGGTCTCCTCGATGAAAGCGTTCACGGCGCCGGCGAGCTCGCCGCATTCCTTGTTCTTCTGGAACTTGCCGCACCCTGCGAGGGCAGAAGCGAGCCCGAAAGCGAGCAGGAGACGCGAGCAGACGGACACGGCGCTCAGTGCCCGGGCCAGGCAATGCCGAGGGCGATCGTGGCGAGCGCAAGCGGCGCGACCCAGAACGCGAACCAGGTGAAGCGGCCCTTGCGAACGACGCGCTGGAGCAAGAGGAGCGCCGCGATGCCGGTGAGCAGCGAGACGCTCGCGCCGAGGGCCGCGGCGGTGTCGAGCCCGCCCTCGCGGAACGCCTTCGGCGCCTCGAGCAGCAGCGCGCCGAGCACGGCGGGGAGCGACATCAACATGCTGAGCTCGAAGGCGCGCTCCGGCTTCACCCCGAGCCAGAGCGCGAGAGCGATGGTCGAGCCCGAGCGCGAGAGGCCGGGCAACACGGCGAGGCCCTGCGCGACGCCGATCAGGAGCGCGCCCCCTGCCGACGGTTGGTCCTTGTCGCCGCGCTTCGCGAAGCCCGACAGGATGAGGACGCTGGCCGTTCCGAGAAAGCCGAGCCCCACGATGAGCGGCTGCTCCGTCCAGCTCTCGACCGCGTCGCGCAGCGCGAGGCCGATGAGCGCCGTCGGGATGCTCGCCAGGATGACCACGAGCGCGTCGCGGCCGCCCTGCGTGTCCCGAAACCGCGATGGCTTGGCGAGCGCGAGCGCTCCGTCGTGTACGGCGCGGCCGAGGCGCTGGCGCAGGACGATCGCCGTGGCGAGCAGCGTGCCGGCGTGGAGCAGCACGTTGAAGGTGAGCCCACCCGTGCCGAGCTTGAACAGAATCTCGGTGAGCGCGAGGTGTCCGTCGCTCGAGACGGGGAGGAACTCGGTAACGCCCTGGATCGCGCCGAGAATGACCGCGGAGAGGTAAGGTGAGAACATGCTGAGAGGGTTGCTAGCCGCCGGAGAGCGCCGACTCGACCAGCGCTTCGAGCTCCGCCTCGCGGACCAGTCCGCTCCTCAATGCCACGAGCATCCCCCGCCTGTCGATGACCGCCAGCGTGGGGAGCCCCTCGACCCCGTACGCGTGGGCCGCGGCCTCGTCCTCGTCGAACAGTGCCGGGAACTCGCTCGGGTGCTGCCGCGCGTAATTCTCCGCAGATCTGCGCTGATCGCTCGTGGCCACCCCGACCAGCATCACCCCTTGGGCTCGGTGGCTCTTCGCCACGCGCTCGACGATGGGCGCCTGGACTCGGCAAGGGCCGCACCAGCTGGCCCAGAAATCCACGATCACGACCTTGCCTTCGAGGTCGGAGAGCCGGAGCTCCGGCCGCTCGAACTTGCCGTTCATGACCGGCAACAAGAACTCGGGGGCAGGAGCGCCGACCCGCCGATCCGCCTTCTTGCCGAGGAGCGGCATCACCAGGAAGCCGAAGAGCGCCGCGATCGCGAGCACCATCGCGGCGAGCCCGTAGCCGGTACGAGCGTCGGCGCGCCGCTTGTCCTCGCGACTCATGCCGCCGCTCCCCCACGCTCGAGCGCCGCGTCGCTCGCCGGCAGACGGATGACGAGCCGCGCTCCGCCGAGCGAGCTCTTGCCGGCGGCGATCGTGCCTCCGTGCTCGATCACGATCTTTTTCACGATCGCGAGCCCGAGGCCGGTGCCGTAGGTCTTGGTGGTCACGTAGGGATCGAACACGTTGTCTCCGAGCTCGCCGGGAATGCCGGGCCCGTTGTCTTCGACGGAAAGGTCGAAGCTCTTGCCCTGCCGCTCGAGGCGCACCACGACGTCCGGCGGTCTGTCCCCCTGGGCGGCGATGGCCTGAGCGGCGTTGCGCAAAAGGTTGAACATGACTCGCCGTAGCATGTGCCGATCCATCATGACCGGAGCCGGCTGTTCCGGCAGCTCGAAGCGCACCTCCGGAACGGCGCCCGCTCCGCTCGTGCCGAGATCGCTCTCCGTGAGCAGCGGTTGAGCCGAAAGCTCGCGCAAGAACTCGGCCAGATCGGCTCGTTCGAGCTCCGCTTGGGGCAAGCGCGCGAAGTCCGAAAACTCTCCCACCAAGCGGCGCAGCGTCCCGACCTCGTCTTCGACGACCTCGAGCGTGGTGTCGAGCAGCTTTCGATACTCGGCCTCGTTGCCCGAGTAGCGGCGGTGAATCTCCTGAACCGCGAGCTGAATCGGCGTGAGCGGGTTTTTGATCTCGTGCGCCAGCCGGCGCGCCATTTCCTGCCAGGCGCTGATGCGGTGGAGGTACTCGATGCGCGCGCGGCTCGTCTCCACCTCACCCACCATTCGGTTGAAGGCGCGCGCCAGATCGGTGAGCTCGTCGTTGCCTCGCGCGGGGACGCGCGTCGTGAGATCGCCCGCCGCGACGCGCTGGGTCGCGCGGCTGAGCTCGGCGACGCGCCGAGAGACGTCGCGCGCGAGGAGCGACCCCACCCCGACGGCGAGCAGGATGGTCACCCCGAGCAGCACCGCGAACTGCTGCACGTAGCTCCGCTGATCGGCCTCGAGCAGGCGCTGCGCCTCGCGGTACGTATTGAGGAACTGGCTCATCTCCGCGAGCTCTTCGAAGCGGGCCTTCTCCGCGGCAAAGACGGCCACGAGCTCGAGCTCCGCCTCCTCGCGATCGTCGAGGTCGTCGTCCTCGCCCTTGTTTGGGCGCGCGTCGGACGAGAGCGGCTTGCGGACGTCGAGCTGGTTCTCTTTCGTCGGGTCCAGCGGACGGCCACGGTCGACGCTGCCGAGCACCCGCTCTCCTTCCTGGACGCTGAGCGAGACCAAGCTCGGGTGCTCACGGAAGAGCCGCTCGAGCTCCTCACGCGTCCGCGCCTTGTCTCCCGCCCGGGCCGCGCGCAGGAGCGGCTCGTGCGCGGCCATGGTCGCGGCCTCGTGGCGCATCCCCGCCTTCACGGCGCGGGCGAGCTCCTGGTAAACGTCGAGCGAACGCTCGAGGTGGTTCCCGATCTCGGGGCCGAAGAAGCGCGCGGGCGTTTGCCGGACCGCCTTCTCGACCAACCAAATGGCGACGAGCACCGGGATGAGCGCGGTGAGGACGATCGCTAGCGCGAGGCGGCGGCGAATGCGGCCGGAACCGGCCATCGTGGGCATCCTAACGCGAGAGGAGGTCACGCGCGAGCTTCAGCGGATCGAACCCGAGCCTCTGGGAGATGTCGCGCTCGAGCGCCTGAAACCCCTCGGAACGCCCGATTCTTGCGCCCACTCCGCCGAGCCAGGGCCCCACGCCCGCGCGATCGGCGAGCGCGCGGAAGCCCGCGAACGCGGCGCGGCCGATGTCGAGCCCGAGCGGCAGAGCCACGGCGGCGGGCGCCGGCGAGAGGATGACGTCACGCGCCGCCACGGCCGTGGCCCAACCTCCGAGGATGTCGCCGCGTGCCAGGCGGCGGTACGTCGGGATCTCGGCGTAGCAGCCGAGCGAGACGGGGGCGACACGACGCTCCACCGCCTCGGAGACGTAGCGGTAGTCGCGCCGGAAGTCGCCCGACAGAAAGCCGATGTCCGAGCGCAGCTCCGAGGGCCCGATCAACAGATCGAACCCTCGCTCACTGCGGCGGGCGGCCAGGCACGTATAAAGGTCGCCGTTTTCGAACGCGGCGAGGACGATCGCCTTGCCGCGCGGGCAGAGCGCGTCCGCCACCGAGAGCAGCACGCTCTCCTTGGGCACCGGCCAGGCCGCGAGGGATCCCGGGACCACCCGCAAGCTGCCGCGCGCCTCGAGCTCGCGCAGGGTCTCGATCAGCTCGAGGCACTGAGTCAAGAAGTCCTGGCCTGGTCGCACCCGATCCGCGAAGCGTTCCGCGAGCTCGTCGAGCGCTCCGAACGCGAGCTCCGCGGCCCAGCGCGCGTGGTGACGAACACGAATCGCCTCGAGATCTTGAGGCCAGGGTTCGGCCGCGGGGTTCAAGCGCCCGCGCTCCGTACTGACGAGCTTCCGCAGCCGGGGGCCCGTCGTGACCGCCACCACCCCCCCGCGCTCACCCTGGGGATCGACCGAGCGGGTCGCCCGGAACAGGTCGGAAAGCCGCGCCCATTCAGCGGAATCGAAGCCTTCGACGCGAACGTCGGGAGTCAACACGGGCGGGACTATACTCGAGCCATGGACGAAATCCTCCCCGACGAGCGCCGCGTCGCCGCCGACCTGCTCGCCTTCCTCGACCAGAGCCCGACGCCGTATCACGCGGTCAGCGAAGCGGCGCGTCGGCTCGAAGCGCGGGGGTTCGTCGCGCTCGACGAGCGCCAACCATTTCGCCTCGCTCCGGGGAGCAAGGGCTACGTCGTGCGCGGCGGCGGATCGATCGTCGCGTTCGAGATCGGGAGCGTGCCCCCCGAGGAAGGAGGCTTCATCGTCGTCGGCGCTCACACCGACTCGCCCAACTTGAGACTGAAGCCCGCGCCGGACTTCGCGGGCGGCGGCTACGCTCAGCTCGCGGTCGAGGTGTACGGCGGCGTGCTGCTCTCGACCTGGCTCGATCGCGACCTCTCGCTCGCCGGTCGCGTCGTGCTCGCGGGCGGCAAGACCGAGCTCTTACGCCTCCCCGGCGTGCTCTGCCGCATCCCGAACCTCGCCATCCACCTGAACCGCGAGGTCAACTCACAAGGGTTGCAGCTCAACGCCGAACGTCACCTGATGCCGGTGCTCGGGCTCGAGCGAGCCGAAGGCGGCGCGCGAGTCCTGGATCTGGTGAAGAGCGCCCTCTCCGGCACGGCCGCGGCGGGGGCCACCGAGCGCGATCTCCTCGCGTTCGATCTGTGCCTGTTCGATACCGCGCGCGCGACCCTGGCCGGCCCTTCCGAGGAGTTCATTTTCTCGGCTCGGCTCGACAACCTGGCGTCCTGTCACGCCGGCCTCTTGGCGCTCACCGAGGCCGGGCCCCCGAGCACGGCGACGCGCGTCCTCGCGCTTCACGACCACGAGGAGGTGGGCAGCCAGAGCGCGACCGGGGCCCGCTCCGCCTTCCTCAAGAGCCTGCTCGAGCGCCTGCTGGGGAGGCCGGATCCGGAGAGCTACGCGCGGGCCGTCGCGCGCTCGCTCTTGATTTCGGCAGATATGGCCCACGCCGTCCACCCGAACTACGCGGACAAGCACGACAGGCAGCACCGCCCGGTGCTCGGCAAGGGCCCGGTGGTGAAGGTCAACGTGAACCAGAGCTACGCGACGGACGCGCTGTCCCAGGCCGCGTTCGTGGAGGCCTGCCGCGCCGAGGGCGGCGGCCCGCAGTTCTTCTCCGCGAGGAACGACATGCCGTGCGGCTCGACCATCGGCCCGATCAGCGCGGCTCGCCTCGGCATGCGCACCGTCGACGTCGGAAACCCCATGCTCAGCATGCAC
>JAEZYO010000426.1 GCA_023419055.1 Pseudomonadota bacterium
GGATTCAGGCCCGCGATCGGGTCGCGCAGCGTGTAGAGGGTCGGCAGCGAGCACAGGCCGTAGAGCAGCGCGGTCGCGATCCAGCCGCGCCGATCGCCGAGACGCTCGCTGAGATCGGAGAGCACCATGCCGCGCCAGACGATCTCTTCGGAGACCGCGATCGCTATCACCACGGCCGACATGAAGAGCGAACGTTGGATCACGTCCGGGTCACCCATTTGGATGTAGATGCGGAAGAGCCAGGCCTGGCGCGGCGTCATGTCCGGAGACAGTAGGCTCCGGGCCGCGAACGAGGCCAGCAGGAGTCCCGACGCGGTCACGAGCCCGATCGACAGGTCGCCCCACTTCGGCATGAGGTAGTCGACCAGGGTGCCGTCGTCCCACATCTTGTACAGCGCGACCGCGGTGAGCACGGCGTAGCTCAGGCCGATGCCCCACCAGAACAGCGGATCGCCCGCGAGGGAGGGTCGGAACGAGAACGCGTACGCCGCCGTGACCAGCAGCACCGTCAAGAGAACGCGCTTCATGGGGCCCGCTCGCGAAGTCGCTTGGCGACCTGGGTGAGGATCTGATCGGCGGCGTCTTCTTTGGGCATGGGCTCGAGGATCTGGCAGTCGCGCACCCCGACCAGAAGCGCGCGGATGTCGTCACGGCCGATCGATTGATCGGCGTGGTTGGCCACGACGAGATCGACCCGCTTCTGCGCGAGCTTGGCGCGCGCGTTCGCGATCACGCGCTCGTCGGTGTCGGTCTCGAGCGCGAAGCCGATGAGGACCGGGAGCTCGCTGTGCCGCGCCGCGCCGATCTCGGCCAGGATGTCCGCGTTCGGGACGAGCTCGAGCGTGAGGTTCTGCCCGCTGCGCTTGAGCTTGGTCGCGTGCACCTCGGCCGGCTTGAAGTCTGCGACCGCCGCGGCCATGACGAGCGCGTCGGCGCCGCTGAGATCGGGCCGCAGCGCCTGCCAGATCGCGCTCCGCATCGCCGTCGCGCTCCGCACGTCCACGCGCGTGACGGAGGCGGGCGTCTCCAAGCTGACTGGCCCCGCGATCAAGGTGACCTTCGCGCCGTGCGCGGCGGCCCGCTCCGCGATCGCGAAGCCCATTTTCCCGGAAGAGCGATTGCTCACGTAGCGCACGGGATCGAGATCTTCGGCGGTCGGGCCGGCAGTGACCACGATGTGGCGGCCGCGCAGCGTGGCGGGGGAGAGCTGGGCGACGGCGTACGCCAAGATCGCCTCCGGCTCCGCCATGCGTCCGAGCCCGGATTCGCCCGAAGCGACCTCGCCGTTGACCGGCCCCACGAACCCGACCCGGCGATCTTGCACGAGCGCCTGCACGCTGCGCTGGGTAGCCGGATGACCCCACATGTTCGGGTGCATGGCGGGCGCGACCAGCAAAGGGCAGGTCGCGCACAGCGCGAGCGCGCTCGTGAGATCGTCGGCGCGCCCCGCAGCGAGGCGGCTCAACACGTCCGCCGTGGCGGGCACGATCAGCACGAGCTCGGACTCGCGCGCGAGCTCCACGTGGAGCTCACCGGGGATGCCGTCGTCGAACATGTCGACGTGGACCGGCTTGCCCGTAAGGCCCGAGAAGGTGGCGCGCCCGACGAACTCCTGCGCGGAGCGAGTCATCACGACCGTGACGTCCGCGCCCTCTTTCATCAACGAGCGCACCAGCACCGCCGCCTTGTAAGCGGCGATGCTGCCGGTGACGCACACGGTCACCTTCTTCCCGTGCAGCCGCCGGCGCAGCCGTCGTGCGGCGGTGACCGCGGAGAGCTCTTCCGAGGGTGGGGGCGGAAAGGGCGCCTGCTTGGAAGCGGCGGGACCAGGTGGTTTCGGCGGCGACTCGCCCATGGGCGCTCAGGCTTTTATCACACGAACCGGCGACACCCACGGGCTACCGGCTTCGTAGAAGCGCCAGGGCTTTTTGGCCCAGTCGCCCGCGTAGGCCACGCCGACACGGGGAGAGCGCAGGACCTTTTCGTGGCGCTCGCCTTCACAGAGGTACAGGGGGCCTTTCGTGAGGTCCGCCCCGTAAAGGCGCTTGTCGATGCCGAACGCCTGGCACAGTTTCCCGGGGCCGTTCGTGAGGGCGAAGGAGCTCTCGGGCAGCTTCCTTCGTTCGGCCATGACGGCGCTCCCGCGCAGAGGCTCGACGGCGCGGATCAAAACGGCGTGGGGCTCGTCCACCGCCGTCGTGACGAGGTTGAAGTGGTAATGCATGCCGTACACGAAGAAGACGTACGCGAACCCCGGCGGCCCGAACATCACTTCTGTGCGCGCGGTGCGGCGGCCGCCGTACGAGTGGGCCGCGCGATCCTCGGGGCCGCGGTACGCCTCCGCCTCGACGATGCGTCCAGCGAGCGTTCCGCGCTCGCTCTCGTACACGAGCACCTTGCCGATGCAGTCGCGCGCCACCTGGAGGACGGGGCGAGCGTAGAAGCCGCGGGGGAGCGCCTTCATCGCCGAGCGCGGGCTCTTCAAGAGAACCCGAGCAACCGACCGCCCTGGTAGACGACGAAGCTCATGAAATACGCGAGCGCCAGCGTGTAGCCGAAGAGGAAGATCGGCCAGCGGTAGCCGCGAGTCTCTCTTTTCACTACGGCCAGCGTGCTCATGCACTGACAGGCGATCGCGAAGAAGACGAGCAGCGAGAGCCCGACCAGCGGCGTGTACACCGCAGCCCCCGTTCCCTGCGCTCCGAGCTTCTCACGCAGGGGAACGGCTTCGTCGTCCTGCTCGCCCAGGCCGTAGACGATGCCGAGGGTCGAGACGAAGACCTCTCGCGCGGCAAAGGCGCCGATCAAGCCCACACCGAGTCGCCAGTCGAAGCCGAGCGGCGCGATCAGCGGTTCGATGGCCTTGCCCAGGCGTCCGCCGTAGCTCTGCTCGATGATGTTCGCCTCCGTCGCCGCTTCGCCCGTGTCGGCGGGCTCCGGGCTCGCCGACGCGGTGACGGCGGCGGGAGCTCGAGCAGCCTCGCCTCCCTTGTAACCGTCGGGCGAGAACGAGAGCAGCGCCCAGAGCGCGATGGTGCAGGCGAGGATGACCGTCCCGGCCTCCTTGAGGAAGAGCTGCGAACGCTCGAGCATGAGCTTGAGCGTGAGGCGCAGGTTCGGGACGCGGTACGGCGGGAGCTCGAGGATGAGCGGGATGCGCCGGCCCTTCACGACGGTCCTCCCGAGCACGCCGGCGACTGCCAGCGTGAGCACGAGCGAGAACACGTAGAGCCCGATCATGGTCAGGCCCTGGAGCGGCAAGAACCCGAACAACAGCGTGGGTGGGAACAGCGCCGCGATGATCAGCGTGTACACCGGCAGGCGCGCCGAGCAGGTCATGAGCGGCACGACCAGCATGGTGAGCAGCCGATCGCGCTGCCGCTCCATGGTGCGCGTCGCCATGATGGCGGGCACCGCGCAGGCGAACCCGGACAGCATCGGCACGAAGGCTCGACCGTGCAGGCCGAGCGTCTTCATCACCCGGTCCATCAGGTACGCCACCCGCGCCATGTACCCGGAGTCCTCGAGCAGGCCGATGAAGAAGAAGAGCAGGAGGATCTGCGGCAAGAACACCACGACGTTGCCCACGCCGCCGATCACGCCCTCGGTGACCAGATCGCGCAGGATCCCGTCCGGAAAGTTGTTGCGGATGCCCTCGGAGATCGCCCCGAACGCGTCCTCGACGAGGCCGATCATCGGATCGGACCACGAGAACAGCGCCTGGAACACGATCAACATCAAGGCCAGGAACGCGAGCACGCCCGAGACGGGGTGCAACAGAATGCGATCGGCGCGCTCGCTCAGCTTGCGCTTCGGCGGGTGCGGGTCCGCTCGCTCGAACAGCCGCGGCAACGCGCGATCGATGAAGGCGTAGCGAGCGCCGATGATCTCGCGGTCGAGGTCGCGATCGGGAGCTCCGGCGCGAACCTCGAGGCAACGCTGACGGAGCTCGCTCGGGATACCCTCGAGCTCGTCGTCCTCGTCGATGCTGGTGAGCGCCCAGAGCGCGAGGGAGCGATCGCGCTCGACCGAGCCCCGGAACTCGCGCGGCAGCGCTTCTGCGGTGCGATCGGCGAGGGTGACGAGCTCGCGATCGTAGCCGACGCTGACCG
>JAEZYO010000443.1 GCA_023419055.1 Pseudomonadota bacterium
CGCCCCGCGGAAGTGACGCGCTTCGCGATCCTCGAAGGAGGGAACTCCGCGGGGCCCCACCCCACGCGGCCGCTTTCCCCCGTCGGGGATCGACGCGCTTCGCGATCCTCGAAGGAGGGCGAAGCGCGTCGCGGCGAGCGCACCGGCTCAACCCGTTTGTCGCTCTAGGGGTGGTTGGATCTAGACGGCGCGATGCCCCGCACCGCTACGGCACGCGCTCGAAGGCGAATTCGGCCGTCGTCGGTAGAGGGGAGACGGCACCTCACTTCCGATTCGAGGCGATCTCGGCTTGCTCGATCGAGAGCAGCGACGTAGCTCGGCGCGGGTCCGACTCCCGCTAGAAACGGTTCCCAGTAGTCCGCGAAATCGACGAACTCGGTGATGACCTCCAGATCGAAAGTCTCCACGTCGGAGAAGCCAGCGTCGTGAAGGAGCGCCGAAAGCGTGGGGGCGCCGAAGCGCTCGAAGCGTCGTGCCTCGTCGAGCGGCGCGGCCGCGGGATCGAGCGCTACGGCCGCCTCCCAGAAGCGCTGCAAGAACTCGAGTCCACCTTGGTAGTCCCACACGTACGCAGCGAGCGTACCCCCCGGACGAGCGCGCTCACGTATCGAGACGAGCGCTGCTTCGAGCTCGGGGATGAAGTTCAGGACCAGGCCCGAGACGATGAAGTCGAAGCCGCCTTCGCGAGTCGGCAGTTCGTCGGCGGCCGCCACGACGAAGGAGACGTGATCGTCGTCCAGAGAAGCCCTGGCCCGTTCGACGAACGAGGCGGAAGGATCGCTCGCCACGATGCTCGCGGGCGCTGCGAGGGCGGCGATGGTGCTGGTGAGGGCTCCCGTACCGCAGCCGATCTCGAGCCAGCTGGCGCCGACCGGAGGGTGCAGCCACTCGATGAAGGGCGGCCCGAGTAGGCGGCTCCATCGTCCCATGTACGTCTCGTATGCGGCTCCGGCAGTCCAGGCATCGCTCGCTAGCGTCATCGATCACCCTCGCGAAGTGCTCCACGATACCAGCTCCGCGGGGCGGCTGTGCTCGTCTACGCGGCAGGTCCGCGCCCCTCGAGCGCCTCGCGGCACAAGCGGTCGACGCGCTTCAACAAGGTCGGGATACGGAAAGGACCGTGCATCGACTGGACGCCGGCTACCGCCGCCGCGAGGGGAATTCCCTCGGCGGTCACCAGCAAGGGCCGCTCGCTCTCGCCCCGGAGCACCGGGGCGGCGTGCTTCGCTCCGTGAAAAGAGCGCTTCGCGACGCCGACCACCGCCACTTTTCCGCCGAGCGCGTCGAACAGGTGAGCGCCGAGCCCTCTACGCCCTTCGCCATCGAGCCAGACGTATCCGTCGATCAGCACGAGCGCCGGCAGCTCCGGCAAGAGGCGCAGCGCCGAGAGGATGCAAGGGAGCTCGCGACGGAAGAACTCCCCGGGCGCGTAGGCCTCGGCCGCAGGCAAGGCTGAAAAGTACTCGGCTGCAGCGATCGGATCCGCCCAATCGTGGAACGTCACGCACGCGACCGCAGTCCGATCGTTCGAGTACTGCGCGTCGACTGCCGCCAGCAAGGTTCGCGTGTCGGCGCGTCTCACCGGGGGCTCTCGGAGAGGCTCTTGAGGCCGTTATCGAGCCAGGTCTCGTACCAGTCGAGAAAGGTCCAGGGCGAGCCGTCCCTCGCGTAACAGGGGCCCCAGGCGTTGTCGTACCACCACATGAAGCCGCGCTGCTCGCCCGTGACCACGATCACGTCGAAGACGCCGCAACCCTGGTGAGCGAGCGGGACGAAACCCGGCCCAGGCGGATAGTCGTCGTCCTCTTCGCTGTCCTCATTCGGTGCGCGCAGAGTTTCCCAGCGTGTCTTGCCACCCGCGAGGCGGCGAGCGATGACGACGCGAGCGTCGCTCGTTCCGAAGGGAAACGGGCGGCTTCGTCGTGCTCGTGGGACAGCATCGGGCGTGAGAAAGAAGCCGTATCCCGGCCCGGCACCGCCACCGTGCACCGTCGAAAGAAACTGGCGAAGCTCGGTCGGGAGCTCTACGCCGAAGCTCATTTCGAGCGCCACGATCTCCGTCTCGGTGAAGGTCGGTCGCCGTTCGTAGCCGTGACCAAAGGAGGTGCCCGCGCCGAACACCTGGAGCCCAGTGTCGCGACGGGTCAGCTCCTTTAGCTTTTCGCGAATCCGGCCGAGTCGAGCTTCGAGCGTCGTCACCAGTTCTCCTCCTGAAAGCTCGAGACGGCGCGCACGATCGCCGAGACGTCGGCCTCGTAGAAGCGGCTGCCGTTGAAGCAATTGCACTCGACGATCTTCCAGGTTTGCTCGACTCGGGCGACGTCCATCACGAACACCGGTGCGGGGCTGAAGCGCCTGGCGGCGGCCTCAGCGAACTCGATGAGCTCCATCGGGACGGAGCGCTCACCGCTCGGGCGGTACATGCTTCCGCTCACGACCCGCGACCCGACGAGGAAGAGGCGCCATTCCGCGTCGAGCTCTCGAACCTCCGCCACGACCACGCGTTCTGCTCCGACGTTGCGGCTGGCCCCGCCCAGCGCCTCGTAGAGGGCGTTGCACTGAGAGAAGCGGAGCGCCTGTCCGGTGAAGCGCTTGGAGTCGTCGTACGGACGGACGAAGAGGGCCGTGCTCGGTGCGTAGTCGAGAACGAGCAGCTGCTCGAAGGTCACGACCCGCGCGCCGGCGTTGAGGAGATCCGCCCCGAAGCCCGTGACGTAGGCGTCATGATGAAAGTTCTCGGGCGCGAAGAAGACGCCCTTTCGCCAATGCGGGTGCCGGAGCGCGTTCTGGATCAAGGTGTTCCGACCGTGGAACACGACCGGACCCTCGATGTCCGGAAGCTCCGGCAAGCTCGAGGAACCCGCGACTACCGAGACGCCGAAGAAGCGCAGGCCGAGCTCGGCGCACGCTCTCCGGAGCAGGCCCGGCGAGGTCGACTCGGCCTCGACGTTCGTCTGGACGATCCACGACGCTCGCGCCATCGAGCTGCGAGCGTATCAGTATCAGTCCTGGCCGTGCTGCTCGCTCGAGCTCTTGCCCGCGAACTCGGTCCCGGGGATGCCGAGCGCGCCGCCCAGGCGATCGAGCGCGGACTCCACGAGCACGCGGTCGTCGTCGTCGAGAGCGTCGCCCCGGGCGCGGTGCAGCACGAAGCGGAGGCTCGCGGCCTCGAGGCGCGAGAGCGCGGCGCTCCGCGAATAGCCGAGCTCGGCCGCCTCGTAGCGGAGCAGCACCTGACCGTCGTCGAGGATCTGCTCGCCGACGATCTCGGCGCGGGAGCGCCCTTCACCCAAGAGTTGACGGGCGATGCCGCGGACGCGACCGGCGCGGCGACGGACGCGGCGGCGATCGGGATCCTCGAACAGCCAGAAATATCGATTACGGGAGAAGACCTGCGGAGCGAGGATCAGCGCACAGAGCAGCGCGTCGCGGTCGTAGCGGCTCTCCGCCACGTTCGCGTTCTCGCTCCGGCTGCTGGCCCCGCCGCCTTCGCTCACGACTCACTCGGGGGCGGGCGCGTCGCGTCCTGGTTGGCTTCGAGGGCCGCGGCTTGATGCCAGGCGGCGACCGCGTCGATGAGCTCGCCGAGCTCCCCGTCCATCACGCGATCGAGCTTGTAGAGCGTGATCCCGACGCGATGATCGGTAACGCGGTTCTGCGGGTAGTTGTAGGTCCGGATCTTCTCGGATCGGTCGCCGGCCTTCACCATGCCGCGGCGTTCGTCGCGGATGGCGTCATCCTGCTTCTGCTGCTCGATCTCGAGCAAGCGGCTGCGCAGGATCTTGAGGGCCTTGGCCTTGTTCTTGATCTGGCTGCGCTCGTCCTGGCACTTGACCATGATGTTGGTCGGCAGGTGCGTGATCTGGACGGCGCTGTTGGTGGTGTTGACGC
>JAEZYO010000539.1 GCA_023419055.1 Pseudomonadota bacterium
CGAGCCTCCCGCTCGAAGCGCCCTCGCGACCGAAGTCGACGGAGAAGGCTCCGGCGCGGCGCGTCTCGCCGCCCGTGAAGCGCAAAATCCCCGCCGAGCCGCGGCCGACGACGGCTCCTACTCCCGAGGCTCCCCCGGTCGAAGTGGTCGCCGAAGAAGGTGCGCCGAGCGCATCCGAAGTGTCGATCTCCATCACCAAGCCTCCCACCACCCTGGTGCGGCCCAAGGCGCCCGCGACGCCGGACCCTCTGAGCCGCCGCAAGTGAAGCCATGCACCGTACGCTCGCACTCCTCCTCTCCCTCAGCCCGCTCCTCGCGGCCGAGCGCGCCCTCGCCGAGCCGCGCGATCCGGCCGGCGCCGAAGTCTTGTTCGAAGCCGGCCGAGACTTGCTCGACGCGGGCGACTACGAGGCCGCGTGCGCGAAGTTCGCCGAGAGCCAGAGGCTCGACCCCGGCGCGGGCACGCTGATGAACTGGGCGACGTGCGAGGAGCAGCTAGGAAAGACGGCTTCCGCGTGGCAGCACGTGAAGGAAGCGCTCGACTCGATGCCGCCTCGGGACGATCGCATCGCGTTCGCGCGCAACAAGCTGCGCGAGCTCGAAGCGAGGCTGCCGTGGCTCACCGTGCGCCTCCAGGGCTCGAACGAAGGCAAGGTGACCGTCCTCCGCGACGGCGTCGAGCTCGAGTCGGCGAGCCTCGGCATGGCGCTGCCGGTCGACCCGGGCGACCACTCGATCGTGGTGCGCGCCGAAGGCTACGCCGAGCAAACGTTCTCCGTACACGTCGACGAGCAAGAGAAGAAGGAGCTCAGCGTGCACCCGGGCCCGCGAGACTCGAAGCCCGAAGAGCCGAAGCAAAAGCGGCCCCCCATCCTCGGCTGGAGCTTGGTCGGCGCCGGCGGTGCGGGCATCGGCGTGGGCGTCGTGACGGCGGTCATGCTCGGCAACGAGCAGCAGACCGTGGATGAGCACTGCGACAACAAGCAGTGCGACGATATCGGAGTCGAGGCTGCGGCGAGGGGCAAGCGCCTGGTCTGGGCGAACGCCATCGCCTTCGGTGTGGGCGCGACGGCGCTCGGCACGGGCATCGTCTTGATCCTGACGAACGACAAGGAACCCGAGCGCCGCGTGGTGAGGAAGGTCACCGCCCGCGCAGAGCAGGGCAGCGCCTTCATCGGCTACGGAGGATCGTTCTGATGACCCTACGCTCCGCACGCGTGCTCGCGGGGTCCGCGCTCGTCATCTCGTCGATCGCCGGCTGCATGCTGATCGACGACTACGACTTCGACGAGTACCGGCCCGAAGCGCTCAAGCGCCCCACGTCGGAGACCGACGCGGGCAGCCATGACAGCGGTCCCGATTCGGGCGGGAGCGACGGAGGAAGCCCCGACGCCGAACCCGACGCGCCGCCCCCGTGCGTACCGGGGACTTGCGCGGACGTCGGGGCCGAGTGCGGTCGGATCCCGGACGGCTGCGGCAAGACGCTCGACTGCGGCGAGTGCAGCGAGGGCTACTGTGGAGGCGGCGGGACGCATCGCTGCGGCAGCACCCCTTGCGAGCCGCGTGACTGCTCCGACTACGGCGCCCAGTGCGGCAGCCTCTCCGACGGTTGCGGAGGATCCATCACTTGCGGCGAATGCCCGAGCGGACAGGTGTGCACGGTGGACTACCGGTGCGTGTGCCCTCCGAAGACCTGCACGGAGCTCGGAGCCGAGTGCGGGACCCCCGACGACGGCTGCGGCACGGCCTTGAACTGCGGCGCCTGCCCAAGCGGCAAAGAGTGCAAGGAAGGCAAGTGCGCCTGCAAGCCGAAGACGTGCAGCGACCTTGGGCACCAGTGCGGCTCGGAGTCCGACGGCTGCGGCGGGACGCTCGACTGCGGCAAGTGTTCGGGCGGGCAACAGATGGTGTGCACCTCCACCTCCTCGGGCAATCGCTGCACCTGCAAGCCGAAGACATGCTCCGAGCTCGACGCGGAGTGCGGCAACATCTCGAACGGCTGCGGCCAGACGCTCGACTGCGGGAAATGCCCGCTGCTCCGAACGTGCGTGAAGAACGAGTGCGACTAGCTAGAGCCGCTTCGTCATCTTCGAGTGTGGGATCGTGACCTCGATGAACTCGGGCCCTTCCACGGCGTAGCCCGCGCGTTCGTAGAACGGCACCGCGCCGCGCCGCGCGTGCAGCGTCATGAGGCGAAAGCCGCGCTCGCGCCCGAGCGCTTCGGCGCGCGCTACCAGGGCGCCGCCGATCCCACGCCGCTGCGCTCGTTCGGCGATGGCGACCTGACGCATCTTGAGCTCCCCATCTTCACCCGGCGCGAGCAGCAAGCACCCGACCACTCCCGACGCGTCGTGGGCGAGGTGGTGATACTGCCGATCTTCTCCCGCAACATCCTCGGGGCTGAGCGAAAGCCCGAGCGGCCGCCGCAAGACGAGGTCCCGAAGCTCGCACGCCTCGCGATACGCGTCCGAACCGAACGACACTTCGCGGATCTCGATCGTCATTTCGGCAGCCCTCGCGCGATCGAGTAAACCCCGAGGAAGAGCAACACCGCGCCGACCGGCACGAGCATGACGAGCGGTCCAGGATCTCCCCCTCGCGCGAACGACCCGCCGAGCAGGAAGCCGCCGGGAAGGAGCACCAGCGCCGCGGACAGACAGGGCGACGCGCGCGACGCGGAGCGGAGATCCGGCGCGACACGAGACGCGAGCGTGAGCCCGTAGACGACGTGCACGACGCCGAGCAGCGCGCCGTGCGCGTGCGCGAGCCGCAAGGAGAGCCGGCGCGCCTCGTTGCCCGCGTCGAGGTAGAGACCGATCTTGAAGCCGTGCAACGCCTCGAGCACGACCCCGAGCGTGAGGAAGGCGAGCAACGCGTACCAGCCGAGGCGAAGGTGGCGGCGAGCGAGGCGCTCGAGATCGGGGGCAGAAGCTTTCTCGGTCATTCGGAGATGGTGATGGGGCGCGGGTCGCGTTCGGCGAGCAGCGCCGCGATCCTAGCCGCATCGAGCGCGCCGTCGGGGCGAAACAAGAGCTCTTCCTTTCGAGCGAGCTCCGGCCCGAGCCCGGAGCGCTCGATCGCCTGGCGCACCTTGTCTCTTCGCTCTTCTCGCGGCGCGAGGAAGTCGTACTCGAAGCCTTGAAAACCGGGCATGTCGCGGAGCGCCTTCCAGGCCACGAGCCGCACCGCGGAGTACGGGTCGTCGAGCAGGGACGCGAGGTGCGCCGCCTGGAAGGGACGTTCGATGGCGCGCGCGGTGTCCGGCTGCCCTAGCGCGAACGCCGCGAGCGCCCGCTCCGCCGCGTTCCCCCGATAGAGCGCGCGCAGCGTGGCGCTCGTGCTCCGCTCGGCGTCTCCTAGCTCTGGAGCGGAGATGCCGTACCACTCCTCGAGCTTATCGGCGGTCCAACCGAGCGAACGATCGGCGTGACAGCCGTTGCAGGCGTTCGGGCGCCCGGTGACGGCCTCGTTGTCGACGCTCGGACTGTCGACGCGGTGCGACCGGATCCCCTTGAAGAGCGCGTACGACGTGTACGGCATGTGACAGGAGTAGCAGCGGCTCCCCGCTGAGCCCGGCGGATGATGCGTGTGCGCGCTCGCCGCGTTCGCTTGCTCTTCGTGACAGCTCGAGCAGGCGCGGTCACTCTGCCCCGCCTTCGAGAGCTGATCGGCGGGCTCGCTGTCGTGCATCGAGTGACACGAGAGGCAGCCGAGCTTTCGCTCGCCGGATCCTCCCGTGTGACACTTCGACTGCAGCAGCGCGTTGTACTCGCGGCCGCCGATGCGGATCGTCCCGTCGCGCCAGAAAATGCTCTCGAGCTCCGCCTCCACGAGCGCCCCGAACCCCGCGCGGTCGCGCTCGAAATCGAGCACCTGTCGCGAGCCCTCGAGCGGCTCCCCGGGCCGGAAGATTTCGGCGAACCCGCTCTTCCAGAAGCGCCCTTCGTCACGCGGCACGAAGTAGGCGTGACATTGGCCGCAAATCGCCGAGGCCCGGTCCGGCGGGAGGCGCGCCGGGTTCACGATGCTGTCGTCGCCGCCGTCCGAGAAATGGCGCGCGAACCGCTCGAGCGGGCTCCGGTGGCGCTCGACGTGCGCGCGACCCGGTCCGTGGCACGCCTCGCACGCGATGCCAAGCTCCACGGCTTCGGTCGCGAATCGATCGCTCGCCTCGTCATGCTCGGGCCGGCCCCCGACGCTGTGACACTGCACGCAGTTCGAGTTCCAGCGCACCGCGTGCGACGGCGAGTCAGGCGGCTGCAAGAAGGCGTCGCGCCGCGGCACGAAGCGCTTCTCGTCGAGCAAGTACACGACGGGCAGGAGCCGGAGCTCGTTGCCGCGAGCGCCGGGAACCCAGTACGCCTGGTAGTGGTGCGAGCCCGTGGTCATCACGATCTCGCGCTTCACGAGCGGCACGTCGCGCGACGGCTCGCGCACCCCTCGGAGCGAGAGCGCCGCCACCAGATCCGGATCCGGGAGGGTCGCGAAATACGCCCCGTCGCGCTCGGACAGATCGATGCTTCGCCCCTCCACCTGAAGGCGGGTGCCCGCGAACGGCGCGAGGACGCTCTCTCTGCTCGCGACCTGGGTCATCGTGCGATGAAACGAGCGATGCCAGCTCGCGTAAGGCCCGGGATGGCAGCCGAGGCAGGCCTTGGAAGAGACGTAGCCGTCGCGCGGCTCCTCTTTCGGGGCGCGCTCGCGCGCCGTGTCGCGCCGCTCGCCCGGAGCGAGGGCGAGCGCGGTCAAGCCGGCGACGCCGAGCAACGCGGCCCCGCCGCGGCGCCGCGTGACCGCGGTCGCGAACCAGGTCAGGGCGGCGACGAGGACACAGGTGACACCGAGCAGCGCTTCCAACACCGCGCGCTCAGAGTCGACCGGAAGCGCGCGGCTGACAAGCCCTCGGGCGCGCTCACGGGCTCGAGACCGCGTCGGGCAGGCGGCGGAGCGCGCTCCTCACCGCGGCGCGAAGCGCGCTGTCTCGCACCGAGTCGACGTTCGCGGACGACTCCTCGGCCGTCGCCCGCCCGGAGAGCAGGGCGTGGAGCGTGTTCTCGCGAGCACGCCGGAGCGTCATCGAGACGACCGCCGTGGCGCGCGCGCTCCCGTCTCTGTGCTCGGCAGAAAGCTTCACGAGCGTCACGCTCAAGACGAATCGATCACGCCCCGACGCGCGCGACACGTTCGCCTGTGAGAACTCGTCGGCGAGCGCGGCCCGCAGGCTCCGCGTGTACTCGCCGCTCTGCGTGCGGCCGCTCACGTCACCCAACGTCACCCGCGGCTCGGCGGCGGCAGCGCGCCCCGGAGAGCTCGCGATCGAGAGGGAGGCCACGAGCGCGAGGAGAGGCGCCCGCAAGCTTTCGAGACGAATCGGCATCGGTGAACCTCCATGCAAGCCCTGGGCTCGCTCGAGCTTCGATCGTCGCTATCAGGTGGGGCATTGACGGGCCAAGCTTTCACGCCCCGCGCCTCAGCGCTTCGATAACACGGGCACGCCGGGTACGATGTCGCACATGTCATCACCCGCCGCCGCGCTCCGAGCGCTGCTCGCCGAACCCGGGGTCTCCGTCATGCCGTGCTGCTTCGACGCCTTGAGCGCCAAGCTGATCGAGCTCGCCGGCTTTCGACTCACCTTCATGAGCGGCTTCGCCGTATCCGCCGCGAAGCTCGCGCTGCCCGACACCGGGCTCATTTCCTACGCGGAGATGCGGGCGCAGGCCGAGGACATCTGTCGCGCGGTGCGCATCCCCGTGCTCGGCGACGGCGACACCGGCTACGGCAACGCCGTCAACGTGAAGCGCACCGTCGCGGGCTACGCGCGCGCAGGCCTCGCGGCGATCATGATCGAGGACCAAGTCGCGCCGAAGCGCTGCGGCCACACGCGCGGCAAGCAGGTCGTCTCACGAGCCGAAGCGCTGACGCGCGTCCGCGCCGCGGTCGACGCGCGCGACGAGGGCGAAGACATCTTGATCATCGCGCGCACCGACGCGCGCGCCACGGACGGCTTCGACGAGGCCCTCTACCGCATCGAGGCGTTCCAGGATCTCGGCGCCGACATCGTGTTCCTGGAGGCGCCGCTCGATCGGGCCGAGATGAGCGAGTTCTGTCGCCGCGCCAAGAAGCCTGCGCTCGCGAACATGCTCGAGCAGGGCAAGACGCCGATTTTGCCCCCCGACGAGCTCGAGAGCATCGGCTACAAGATCGCCGCCTACCCGCTCACCCTGCTC
>JAEZYO010000087.1 GCA_023419055.1 Pseudomonadota bacterium
GGCGACACCTCCGTCGGGGAAAGGTCCGTCGTCTGCGCACGAAGCGCGAGCAGCTCGTCGACGAGCGCCGGTAGATCCTCGAGCCGGTCCCTGAGCGGCGGAACTTCGAAAGTGATGACCGCGAGCCGATAGAGCAGTTGAGGGGAGAGTCGACCCGCGCGCACCGCCCCGAACGGATCGCGCGAGCTCGCGGCCATGAGCCTGATATCCGCGTGGCGCTCGAGCGCGCTGCCGGCTCGGCGAAAGGTTCCGTCTTGAACGAGCCGCACCAGCTTGGTCTGCACAGGAGCCGGTAGGTCGACGATTTCGTCGATGTAGAGGGTCCCGCCGGCAGCTTGTTCGACCAGACCGGGGCGCCCCTGAGGCAGGAGCCCGGATGGAGCGCCACCGAACAGCGCTTCTTCGAGGAGCGTGGTGGTGGAAGTGTTCACTCGGACGAACGGACCCCGACGACCCGACTCGCGGTGCAGGGCGCGCGCCAGAGTCGCCTTCCCGCTGCCGCGTTCGCCGGCGATGAAGAGCGGCGAGAGGGAGCTTTTCGGCAAGCGAAGGACGGTTTCCTTCAGCTTCGCGAGCCCGGGTTTGTGCCAGGGCACGACGTCCGGCTCGTCGACGTCGTTTCCAGTGACGTTCGGCTGCCGCGAGCGGAGCCCGCGCGCGATGATCAGGCCGAGCTCGTCGATGTCGAGCGGGACCTGGATCGCGTAGTAGGCGCCATGGCTCAAGGCCTCGAGCGCTTGTTCCTTGGACTCGACCAGAACGACGATGGGCACCGTCGAGTCCAAGGCGTGTAGCCTTTTCAGAATTTCCGAGGGACGAGGACCGCTGCCGCTCGCTGTCCCGAGCACCACGAGCTCCGCTCCCGCCTCGAGCAGGCTAGAGCAGCCGTCGAGGCTGCTGCACTCCGTCGCCTCGACCTCGTTTCCGAGTGCGACACGGATCCTGTTTCGCAATTGACCATCTCGGTCGAACACAATCACGCGCTTCATGCGGCGTGCCCCGGTGCACACTGCGTGCCTAAATGACCCGATCGTGATGCCGCCGCGCTTTCTGCCGCATTCGAAGCACTTAGCCGTGCCGAGAGCGGCGGATCGAAACACCCGTTGCTGCTCGAGCCATCTCTGCCGAGTCGCAGAACGCCACAGGCAGTGATATCGCCACGCCTCTACCCGCGGGCCGAAATTCAGCGTCAGCCGCGGCAGAAAAAGCCGCCGTCAGCGCTTCACAGGGCTCTCGAAACCGCCTGCGCCTGGTGGCCGTTGTCGCGCGCCGGCTGGAGCTCCACCTTCGTCCAGCCAGCTTCGCGGCGGTCGAAGGCTTTGTAAGCATCGATCGCCGAGGCCAGTGGACCCTTCTGCGTCAGGACCGCGGTGGGATCGATGCGTTTCGTCCGAACCAGGTCGATGAGGTCAGGGACGAAGCGACGATGGTTACAGTTTCCCATTTTGAGCGTGAGGTTCTTGTTCATCGCCTTCCCGATCGGGAAGGAGGTGGCGCTTTCCGGGTAGACGCCGATGATCGACAGCGTCCCCGCCTTGGCCAGCGCTTGCACGGCCCAGATGAAGACTTGGGAGGGTCCGTCGCCCGGGATGAAGTTCTGGCCGACGGGGCTTTGTTTTGGCGCGATGCGCTTGACCTCGGCGTCGAAATCCTTCGCGTGTGCCTTGGACGCGTCTTTGCCCGTTCCCGAGTGAGCGCGGTTGGCGTCGACGCCGACCGCGTCGATGGCGCGGTCGACCCCGATGCCGCTCGTCAGATCTCTGATCGCGGCGACGGGATCTTCGCGTTCGAAGTCGATGACCTCGGCTCCTTGCGCGCGGGCCATGGCGAGGCGCGACTCGACCGAGTCCACCGCGAGGATCCTGCCGGCGCCGCGCAGGCGAGCGCTCGCGATCGCGAACTGTCCTACGGGGCCGCAGCCGAACACGGCGACGGTGTCTCCGGGCGTAACTTCGGCGAGCTCGGCGCCGAAGTAGCCGGTGGGAAAGATGTCCGAGAGCAGGATGGCCTGATCGTCGGTGACCTCGTCTGGGAGCTTGACGCAGGTGACGTGCGCAAAAGGCACGTTCACCCATTCCGCTTGTAGGCCGTTGAAGGGCCCGGTTTGCTCCGGCCCGCCAAAGAACGCCGTGCCGGCAGCAGGGCCGTTCGGGTTCGCGTTGTCACATTGGGAGTGATAGCCGGCTCTACAGTACGAGCAGGCGCCGCACGCGATCGTCGAGCAGATCACCACGCGATCGCCGGGCGCCAGGTTCCGCACCGATGCTCCCACTTCCTCGACGATCCCCACTCCCTCATGGCCGAGGATCGTTCCCGCTTTCATCCCGGGCAGCGTCCCTCGCACCATGTGGAGGTCCGTCCCGCAGATGGCGCTCGCGGTGATACGGACGATGGCGTCGGTCGGCTCGATGAGCTTCGGCTCGTCCACGTCGTCGAGGCGCACGTCGCCGACGTCATGAAAAACAACGGCTTTCATCGCTCTTCTCCTTTTTGGGACGGCTGAGTCGGAAGGCACTCACAAGAAAAGCAACCCATGTGCCGCCGCGTCGACGACGAGCCCGGGACCTAGTCATGCGGGCACGGCCCCTGCAATGGGCGGCGGCGGACCCGAACGGCACCTCGCCAATCGGACCTCAGCATGAGGAAGGAAAGGAACGTCATGATCACGAAGCAGCTCCTCTTCGTCGGGGCGATCACCGTCGCGGCTTGTTCCCACGATCGCAGCGAGCCGAAGAGCCCGCCATCTTTGACGCCGGCAAGTGGAAGCGAACCGAGCACGGGTCGCGAGTACGAGGCTCCTCCGGCGACGACGCCGCTGTCTCCGGGGGACGAGCGTCTACCCGCAGGTGCCGGCACCAATCCGCCGGAAGGGACGAGCTACGGCGACACCACGGAGGCGCCGACCCCGGCCGATCCGGACGAGATCCGAGGCCCTGGCGGCGACCCCTATCCGCTCGCAGGCGGAAGCGGAGGAGTTGGCGGATCCGGAGGGAGTACGACCGGCGGGACCAGCGGCGGAGGCAAGGGCGGACGCGGCGGCTCGGGCGCGAAGTGACCGAGCGGAAGCGCACGCACGTCTCGCTTCAGCGAGCCCGCTGAGCGACCGAGGGGCGTGGCTGCGAGTCGGCTTTCGCGGCCACGCCCCGTCGTCGTTCTTCGCGCGTCGCGAGCACTCCTCGCGAGCGCGACTCGCTTCAGCGCGGCGTCCGCTGAGGCGAGACGCAAAACACTGGCACGGGAACTGCACCACGTTCAGCCGTGACGACTGCGCGCAAGAAGACCAGGACGAAGCGCCGGGCATGGACGCCAGCCAAGAGTTCGAAGGTGAAGTCGCGTCCGACGAGCCGCCGCTGGTCGAGGCACGTCATGGAGACGAGCGACGCCCTGGACCTCGACTCAGGCGTGTTCAGCGAGCGGGATCCGCATCGGATCGCGCTCTCGCTGAAGCGATCGGCCGAGCGCAGCAAGCGGCGCAAGTCCGAGCCGTACCGGTCGGCCATGTCGATGCTCACCTTCTACATCAACCGCGGCGGCCGGAACTTGAGCGCGACGCGCAAGCGCGTGCTCGAGCGCGCCAAGACCGAACTTCGAAAGCTCTACGGAAAAGAGGAAAGCTGAATGCCAGAGAAGAAGACGCTACGGCGCGCGGAGAAAGACAAGCGAGCGGGTAAGAGCGCGTCGACGCAAGCCGGCGAGTTCGTGCGTGAAGAGGTTCACCACGTGCGCGAGGGGAAGCACGGCGCGCGGAGCGCGAAGCAGGCGATTGCAATCGGCTTGTCCAAGGCTCGGCGAGCGGGCGTCGACTTGCCGGCGCCTCGGCCAGGCACCACGTCGAAAGCCACCCGGGAAAAGGCCGAGCGCGAGACTTCACGCGCAAAGGGGCGGGCGCGCCCGGCGAAGACCTCGCCGCGGAGGCGCCAGGCGACGCGTGAAGCCCTCGAGCGTGAAGGCCGCGCTGCCGGCTCGCGAACCGCGCTCTCGCGCCAGGCCCGAGCCGCGTCCCGCCGCCGGACCGCGAGTGACCGATCGGCCGCCGCCAAGCGCGCAGCCCGCACGAAAGGGTCTGCCACCCGCAAGGCCGCGGCCAAGAAGGCCGCGCGCACGCGTCGCGCGCGCGCCTCGAGTTGAGGAGAAGCCATGCGGATCCTACTCGCCATCGACGGCTCCGAGTTCTCCGAGGTCGCCGCCCAGATGTTGACCGAGCGGCCCTGGCCGTCCGGCTCGGTCGTTCGCGTCCTGTCGGTCGTGCAAGACGTCTTTCCCGTGAGCCCGGTCAGCGCCGTCGGTGCGGTCGGAGTGCCGCTCGTCACCGACACCCCCGTCAACTACGAGGAGCTCGTTCAGCCCAGGATCCAGGAGGCGGAGCGACTGGTGGCGCGGACGGCGGAGACCTTGCGGCGTACGGAGCTCGAGGTCGAAACCACGACGCGGCGGGGGGATCCGCGCAAGGAAGTGATCGAAGAGGCCGAGGCGTGGCGCGCCGATCTGATCGTCGTCGGTTCGCACGGCAGGACGGGCGTCAAGCGCCTCTTGATGGGCAGCGTTTCCGAGGGCGTGATGCGTCACGCTCACTGTTCGGTCGAAGTGGTACGAGCGCCGAGAGCGCAGGAGGCATCATGAGATTGTCGCTGTTGGTCGCGGCGAGCTTGGGGCTCGTCCTTTCGTCTTGCGCCTGCGAGCGTGAGCAGCCCGCTTCGGAACAAGTCCGTGAGGACGAGACGTCGAGCGAGGACGCGCTCCCTCGCGTCCCGCCCGATGGAGGACCCGCCGTCGGCACGCCGAGCCAAGACATGGCCGGGAACTTCGAGGGCCGGGCGCGCGTGCTCTTGAAGCGTCCTGAGGGGCCGATCGAGATCACCCTCCTGAGCCGTGATCAGCGCTCGAGGTTGCAGGTCGACGACTCGAAGCACCCCGAGCGAAACCTCGATCTGGTCTTCGACGACGATCGCGCCGCGGTGGTGTTGAATGATCGCAAGCAGTACTTCGACGTCGACCTCGACAAACTCGAGAAGAAGTCGGACGAGACCTCGGACGTGCGGCAAACATCGAGCACCGACGACGTGCGCAAGGTCGTGCACGGGCTGAACTGCAACCCCAGGGAGCTCACGCAACCGGGACAGAAGATCTCCGCCTGTGTGCTCGGTCTGCCCAACGGGTTCGGCGCCGAGAGCTTCCAGGCGCTGACGGGGATCGACCTCCCCGCTTGGGTGGAGTACTTGCTCGAGCGCGACCTCTGGCCCGTGACCGCGACGGTCCGCGACGACTCCGGCAAGGAGCTCTACAGCGTCGAGGTCGTGGACTACACCTCGAGGCCGCTCCCGGCGGTGGAGGAACTCGCCATCCCGACGAACTTCTCCCGCGTCGAGCCGCGCCTGCCGCTCCAGCGCTGACGCTCTCAGGCGAGCGGCGGGACTGCTCTTCCGAACACGTGCCGGAGCGCGCTCGCCGCCGCGTGATAGCCGCACATGCCGTGGACGCCTCCACCTGGTGGCGTCGACGACGAGCAGAGGAAGACGTTTTCGAGTGGTGTCCGGTACGGATCGAGCTGCGCGACGGGGCGCGTGAACAATTGGTCCAGGGTGGCAAGCCCCCCGTTGATGTCTCCGCCGACGTAGTTTTCGTCGTAGGAACTGAGCTCCGAGGTGGTCTTGCCGGCGCGAGCTTCGATCGTCTTGCGAAAACCCGGGGCGAACCGCTCGATTTCGGACTCGATCAACGGAGCCGCGTCGAAATCGGAGGCCGCGGGAACGTGACAGTAGGCCCAGGCGGTGTGGAACGGCGCCGGCGCACGAGCGGGATCGAACAGACTCGGCTGCACGAGAATGATGAACGGACGTGCCGAGACCTTTCCGTCGTAGATCACGGACTCGGACCGTTCCAGGTTGGAGAGGTCGCCCGACAGATGCAGCGTCGCCGCGCGCCGGCAACTCGGGTCGCGCCACGGGATCGGCTCTCGCAGAGCGAGGTCGAGCTTGAAGATGCCGGGACCGTAGCGGTAGCGACGCAGGCGCCGGCGGTAGGTCGCGGGCAGACGCTCGCCAGCGAGGGCCAAGAACTGGCGAGGCGTGACGTCGAGGAGGTACGCACGCGCTGGCGGCAGATCGGCAAGCTCATCCACGCGGTGTGACAGCTCGAGAACGCCTCCCGACTCGTGCAGGCAGGCCACGAGCGCGTCCGTGAGCGCCCGGGAACCGCCCTTCGCTACCGGCCACCCGACGGCGTGACCCGCGGCGGCGAGGACCAGGCCGAACGAGGCGCTGCCGGCGGCCGTGAGCTCGAGCATCGAGTGCGCCGCCATTCCGCCGAGCAAGGCAGGAGCCGCGCGATCTCGGAACATCGCGCTTCCGAGGCCGTGCATGGAGCGGAGCGCCGTCAGCCCGAAACGGGCCAGGAAGAAGGGCGAGCTCGGCCAGCGTAGCGGTCCGAGGATCATGCGCAAGAGCTCGTCGTAGTGTTCGACCAGCGGCTCGAGGAGCCGACGGTAGGCGTCGCGGTCGACACCGAGCTGCCGCGCCGTCTCTTCGACGGAGCGCTCCAAAGTGACCGGGCCTTCTTCGAGCACATGGACGAGTGGCGCCGGCGAGAAGGCCCAGCCGAGCCCGAAGCGCTCGAGCCGCAGGCTACGAAAGAAAGGTGACGCCAGGCCGAGCGGGTGAACGGTGGAGCAGACGTCGTGGAAGAAGCCGGGCAGCGTGAGCTCCGCCGTCCGTGCGCCGCCGCCAGGGGTCGACGCGCTCTCCAGCACCAAGGTCTCTAGGCCGGAGCGCGCGAGCGCGATCGCGGCTGCGAGGCCATTCGGGCCCGCGCCGACCACGACCGCGTCGTACGTCTTCTGCTCTGCCAAGGCTGCCTTTCAGGTCGCTGCGCTGGGCCTTCGACGGAACAAGCGCCGGGCGGACTCGGCTTCGATTCGCAGGAACTCGCGCAGGGTCCAGCCGGTGAAGCGCGCGCGGTCTACCGTGGGGGGCCGAGAGCCTTCGATCTCGGGTCGCTCCTCGCTGGGCTCGTACAGGTTGCCGAGCTTGTGCGGCTCCGGTCGATCAGAGACGTGGAAGCGCCGGACAGAGCGGGCGAGAAGCTGCTCCACCGTGCGCGGAAAGGCGCGATGGAGCGCGAGCCCGAGCGCCGCGTAGCGCGGTACGTGGCGTTCCCTGCGCGGGCGCCTGGCGACCTCGACGATGGCGCGCGCCACGTCCTTCGGATCCTGTACGGGCGGCATCGCGTCGAGCTCGCGCCCGAGCTCGTTGGCGCCGGTCTCGAAATGCTGGGTGTTCACCGCGTAGGGAAAGACGGTGCAGACGTGGATGTCGCGTTCGTCGGCGAGCTCGCTGCGTAGAGCCTCCGAGACGCCGCGGAGCCCAAACTTGCTGATCACGTACGAAGGAACGACGGGCTGGGCGATCTTGCTCAAGATGGAGCCGACGTTGATCAAGACACCGCGCCCCTGACGCCGAAACACCGGCACTACCGCGCGCGCGCTCAGGATCGCCCCGTAGAGGTTGGTCTCGATGACGCGGCGATGATCTTCGAAGCTGCCCTTCTCCAGCGGAGAGAACAGCGTGACGCCTGCATTGTTGATCCAGACGTCGATGCGACCTGCGGCGTCGAGCGCCGCCTTCACCAGCCTTTGGACCTCCTCTTCGTTCGTGACGTCGGTGGGAACGAAGATGGCGCTCCCGCCGGCGGTTCGGCAAAGCTCGGCGACCTCCTTCAGCGCCTCTTCTCGGCGCGCCGCGAGCACGACGAGATCGCCGCGGGAGGCGAATTCCAGCGCCGTAGCGCGACCGATCCCGCTCGAAGCGCCGGTCACGACGACCACCTGGCGTTGGGACATGACTCGCTCCTGGTCAGGCCGTGCCGCGGTGGATCAGCTTGTTGAAACGGCTGAGCTCTCCCTCGGCCGTCTTCTCCTGGTAGATGAACTCGAGCTCGGCGTCCTCGAACTTGTCGAAGAACTGCTCCCAGGAAATCTCTTCCAGCTTGCCCTCACCAGAGAAGCCGGGAAAATCGATGCGCAGCAGCCCGGGGTCTCCTCCTTCGCGCTCCGTGCCGAGCACGTGCGCCGGGTGACCTCCTCGTTCTTCCGTCCAGCGACGAATGAAGTCGTGATCGGTCGTCGAACTAGTGGCTCGTGCCATGACGTGTCCCTCCTTTCGATCCGCTCCGGGATCGACCGAATTGGTGCAACGCCTGCGCCAGACGGCTCGCTATCCCGCGCGGTTGATGACGGCAAGAAACGACGGCCGCGCCGGTAGCCGTTGAGTCGCCCGTTCGAGTCGTGGACGCCGGACCCGTCGAAGAAGTGCATCAGGTCCTCCCCACCGAGGGAATTTCCTATCCCGGACGACTCGGCGGTAGCCGGCTTCGCGGTGATGCGCGAAAGCGTCCAACCATTTCTGTCACGGCATGAAAGGGCAGCGTGGCGGAATGCAGCGGAGGCCCTGGCCCTCGTCGTCGGTGTTTTTCGCCAGGCTGTTGCAGAGTGCCGCTTCGGTGCGGAGACGCCAAATCGCCACGACCGACGTCTGTTGCATGTTGCCCCTGCTCACTGACCACGCGCGGCGCCCGAAAGTCCAGGGCACGACCTTCGCACTGCCGCGACCTTTACCGTGGCGCCACAACCTTTGGAGAAAACCCTCCCCATGCGACGAGTGATCTTGATCAGTGCGCATGACGACGACCGCCTCTTCGCTCGTTTGAGTGAGGAATCCTACTTCGTTGACCGGTGCGACGACGTGGATTCGGCGCGAGGCCTGCTTCGCGCCTACGGAGTGGTCCCGGTCGTGCTCAGCACGGCGAGAGCACACGACCTGCACGTTCTTCGGGCGCTTCCGAATCCTCCGGCCATCATCGCGGTCGTTCAGTCGACCGAAGCGGCGGTCGAGGCGTTGCGAGCCGGCGCGCTTCATGCGCTGCGTGCTCCGACGTCTCCCGAAGAGCTGGTCCTCCACCTTCGAAGGCTGTTCGAAGGTCCAGAGAGGCCGCCGAGCGATGTCTCGAAGGCCGCGGTGATCGAGGCTGCCCCGGTGCTCGTCGGCGAGACCATGCAGATGCGCAGCATCAAGGAACGCATCCGCATGCTGGCGCAGAGCCCGACGCGCGCGTTCCTGATCGAAGGCGAGAGCGGCACGGGCAAGGATACCGTCGCTCGAGTCATCCACGTCACGGCCGGGGCGTCGCATCCGTTCGTCTACGTGAACTTCTGGGAGCGATCCGCGGAGGCGCTCGAGGCGGAGCTGTTCGGCGCAGAGCGCTACGCCACGAACGGCGAACCTCGACCAGGGCTCTTGGAACTCGCAGACGGAGGCACGCTCTACCTCGACGAAATAGCGCTCATCCCGAGCTCTCTCCAGCCGCGCCTGCTGCGCTTCTTGCGGGAAGGCACGTTTCGGCGCGTAGGAGGAAGCGTCGATCGTTCCGCGCGCGTGCGGATCATCTCCTCGACCGGCTGTGACCTCCGAGCGTGCGTTCGGAGCCGCACGCTCCAGGCGGAGCTCGTGCGCCGGCTCTCCGTGTCTGCGATCGAACTGCCTCCGTTGCGAGACCGCCTCGCGGACCTACCGCTCCTGGTGCAGCACTTCGTTTCGGTTCTCTCTGCTCGAATAGGGCGGACCATCGACGGAGTGACCTCGTCCACGCTGGAGCTCTTCGCCGGGCATCGTTGGCCGGGGAACCTGCGCGAGCTCGCCAACGCGCTCGAGCGCGCGGCCGTGAAGAGCGAAGGCGCGCTCCTCGAAATCGAGACCTTGCCACGTCACTTCGGTCCAGCGGCGCGCGTGAACTACCAGCTCCCCGACGAGGGCATCGTGTTCAGCGAGTTCGAGCGCGAGGTGCTCGCTCAGGCGCTCGCCCACGCGAAGGGCAACCAGAGCCGGGCCGCGGCGTTGCTGCGGATCAGCAGGGATCAGCTGCGCTACCGTATGCTCAAGTTCGGCCTCCGGCTGCGTCACTCGTCGCGAACGGCGGCTCCCGAGCTCGTGCCGGTGCTGGATATCTCCGGGGGAGAGTAGGGCGAGAGGACGGACGACCATGCAAAATCGAGCCACGCGAGAAGGAAAGCTCACGATGCGCGCCGCGCGGATCGTCGCGCCCCGCCGCATCGAGATCGAAGACGTCGCCGTGCCGATCCCCTCGCCGGAGCAAGTCCGGTTCAAGGTGGTCGGCACGGGGGTTTGCGCGTCGAACCTGGGACCGTGGCTCGGGCTGCCCTGGCTGCGCTACCCGTTCGGCCCTGGCGAGTCGGGTCACGAAGCCTGGGGTGTGGTCGACTCGGTAGGAGACCAGGTAAAGGGCGTGTCGGTGGGGGACACGATCGCCGCGGTCTCGTACCACGCCTACGCCGAGTACGACGTCGCGGATGCGAGCGCCGTCGTTCGGCTGTCGGGTGCGCTCACCGGCGAACCCTTCCCCGGCGAGGCGCTGGGCACGGCGATGAACATCCTCGAGCGGAGCAACATCCGCGAGGGGCAGGTCGTTGCCGTGGTGGGGATCGGCTTCATCGGCGCGCTCTTGACACGACTCGCGGCCGATCGAGGCGCGAGGGTGATCGCGATCTCACGCCGCGACAGCTCGCTCGAGCTCGCGAGGTCCATGGGCAGCACCGAGGTCGTGAAGATGGTCGATCACGGCGCCATCATCCAGCGAGTGTCGGAGCTCACCGGCGGTGAGCTCTGCGACACGGTGATCGAAGCGGTCGGTCAGCAGTGGCCCCTCGATCTGTCGGCAGAGCTCACGAAGACACGAGGTCGGCTGGTCATCGCGGGGTACCATCAGGACGGCCCGCGACAAGTGAACCTCCAGCTCTGGAACTGGCGAGGCCTCGACGTCGTGAACGCTCACGAGCGGGAGAAGGCGGTGTACGCCGCAGGGATTCAGGCGGCGGCGGCGGCGGTGCTCGAGGGTCGACTCGATCCCAGGCCGCTCTACACGCACCGCTTCGGGCTGGAGGAGCTCGGGAAGGCGCTCGATCACGCGGCGGATCGCCCGGACGGGTTCGTGAAGGCTCTGATTCTCCCTGAAGCGGGATGAAAATCATCGTCTTCTGGCTCAGCAAGGCGCTGGGGGCGACGAGTGCCTGCTTGCTCGACGCGGTCAAGCTGCTCGACCGCAACGACCTGATGAGGGCAGCCGAATGAGGAAGGAGTCGACGTGGTCGAAGCGGTGATGCTCTGGAACGAGCCCAACAACCTCTCACACTGGGATTTCGAGATGGACCCAGGGTGGGAGAAGTTCGCCGAGATGGTGAAGCTCGCGGCCGACGCCGTCACGGCCGAGAGCCCACGGCTCACCAAGGTCCTCGGTGGGATCTCGCCGATCGATCCGGCCTTCATCCGGAACATGGCGTCGCGCGACGTGCTCTCTCGCGTGAATGCCATCGCCGTTCATGGCTTCCCCCTCGACTGGAACCACTGGCAGATCGACGAGTGGCCCTCTCGGCTGGCAGAGATCAAGAGCGTCACCGACCTCCCGGTCTGGGTCTCGGAGGTGGGCGTCTCGAGCTTCGGCGCGGAAGAAGTGCAGGCCTTCGGGTTGGCTCGCAGCGCGGAGCTCTTGCGCGGTCTCGCGCCGCGCATCCACTGGTACTCCTTGTTCGATCTCCCTCGAGCGTGGCCGGCCACCACCCGTCACCGTGAGGCCGAAGGATCGTCTTACTATCGCCATTTCTACATGGGGCTCGTGCGCGAGGACGGGACCCCGAAGCGCTCCGCCGCCGACTTCGCGCGGTACGCTGCGGATCTCGGGATCTGCCAGTGGTTCCACTTCGAAGACCATCGGCTCGAGGAGGGGGTGCGCTGGTTGAAGCGCTTCGGCGTGAAGTACCTTCGCACGGGGCTCAGCTGGGCCGATCATCACCGGCCGAACGCGCTCGCCTGGTTCGACAAACAGATGCGCGCCCTCGAAGACTTCGAGGTCACCGTCACGTACTGCTTCACGCCTCCGTCTCGCGGGCTCAGGGAGCACTATACGGCACCGCCGGCGGACCCGAGGGAGTTCGCGGAGTTCTGCGCGGCCATGACTCGGCGCTACGCGAGCTGACCCGTGCTGGCCTACCGGGATTGCGCCCGCACCGCGTCCGGCGCGGAGGTCGTCGCGGAGCTCGTCGCGTGCCTGCGAGCGTGCGCCGCGGGAGGGGAGAGAAGACGCCTCGAGGCCTTCTTGCGGGCGGCGGATCTCGAGTGCGCTCTCGCGGACGCGGGCAGCCCGCTCGCGACCACGGCGCAGTCGCTCACGGACGCGCTGTGCGAGGCGTTCCGCGGGCGGCCGGAGCGCTCCGTCGGACTGCCGCCGGAGGCCGTGGCTCGCAAGCTCGAGGTTCCGAAGTCGCTGAACCTTCGCACCCCCGAGGGTTACGCCTATTTCGGCCTCGACCCGCTCGGCTTCGTCGAGCTCGCCCGACGTTACCGGCTCGGTGCCCAGCGCGTGGTCGTGATCGGGATCCGGAGCATCGGCGTCAGCCTCTCGGCGGTCGTGGCCTCCACCTTGCGCGAGCGCGGCGCGAGGGTGGAGCGCAGCACGGTGAGACCGACGGGGCACCCCTGGAACCGCGTCTCGAGCTTCGACCGGCCGCCTCCGGAGTGGCTCGACTCGGAGTTCATCGTCGTGGACGAGGGGCCTGGCCTGAGCGGCTCTACCTTCCTCTCCGTGGGCGAGGCGCTGGTCCGCGCAGGGGTACGAGCCGACCGCGTGACGTTCTTCGGCTCGCGTGACTTCGATCCCCGAGAGCTCTGCGCGGAGCGGGCGGCGGAGCGCTGGTCGCCCTTCGGCAGGCGGTCGACGAGCAAGACACCGGTGTCGGGGGCCGGAGTCGACTGGTCCGGCGGCCTCTGGCGGCTCGACACTTACGAGAGTGAGCTCGACTGGCCGGCGTCGTGGGTGGAGCTCGAGCGCGTGAAGCGCGCGAGCCCGGAGGCGCTCTTCAAGTTCGAGGGGCTACCGCCGTACGACGCGGAACCGCGCGCGCGCTCGCGCTCGATCCACGGAGCCGGCTTCGGGCCCGAGCAGGTAGAGCTCAGCGCCGGCGCTCTGTGCGGCTACGAGCTCTGCCGCGGCCGCCCCGGCAGGCGCGCCGACGTGAGCGAAGCCTTGCTCGATCGCATGAGCGCCTATCTCGCCTTCCGCGCGCGCGCCTTCAAGCTAGAGCCGGCGGACCCGCAGCCGCTCGAGGAGATGGCGCGCTGCAACGTGCGAGAGGCTCTCGATCGCGAGCTGCCGAGGTACTTCAATCTGCGCTCCGCCCGGCCCATCGTCGCCGACGCGCGCATGCAACCGGAGGAGTGGTGGCTCCGGGAAGACGGCGTGTGGCTCAAGCTGGACGGGGCGACTCACGGCGACGATCAGCTGTTCCCGGGGCCGTGCGACGTCGCCTGGGATCTCGCCTCGGCGGTGGTCGAGTGGGATCTCGACGACGCGTGTGCGGAAGCCCTGCTGCGGCGCTTTCAGCGCGTGAGCGGGGACGACGCGCGGGCGCGCCTTCCCCCGCATCTGGTCGGTTATTCCGCGTTCCGTCTCGGCTGCGTGGAGCTCGCGATCTCCACCGCCAGCCCTGCAGAACGACGCCGTCTCGAGCGCTCTCGCTCGCTCTATCACCGCCGCCTCGCGCGCGGCGTCGCGGTGCTCACTTGAATCGAGCATATTTCACCGTACGCGCCGGGGCGAGCTGCCACGCTGCCACGGCTCGGTGTGGCGTGCGTGGGCGGTGGCCGCCGCGAAGTAGTGCTCTCCTCGGCAGCCCCTCGACGCAGAGCATCGTTTGTAGAAGCTTTGGAGGGCTCGCGCTCTTCGTGCAAATTGGCTCCTGGCCTCGCGGCATGGCCGCTGCTTGATCTTCGAGTCGTCGCGCCCTCGCAGCGCGGGAGAAGGATGCCGCAATGATTTGGATCAGTGCTGATGCGGAGGCCTGCCTATGAGTCGTCGAATCCTGATCACGGGCGGCGCGGGCTTCATCGGCTCGCACCTCGTGGACCAGCTGTTGGCCGACGGCCTGCGGGTTCGGATCCTGGACAACCTGCACCCGCAAGTGCACGGACGCGATCGACAGGCGCCGGCCTACCTCGATCCTCGCGCCGAGCTCGTGGTGGGAGACGTTCGCGATCCCGAGGCGGTCGAGGCGGCGCTCAAAGACGTGGACAGCGTCGTGCACCTGGCCGCGGCCGTGGGCGTCGGGCAGAGCATGTACCAAATCCGCGATTACACCGACGTGAACAACTTGGGCACGGCCGTGTTGCTCGAGAAGCTCAGCCAGCGCAAAGTTTCGCGCCTCGTGGTCGCGTCGAGCATGAGCGTCTACGGGGAGGGGCGCTACCGAGCGCGGGACGGCGGGGTCGTCGACGACGCGGAGCGCACGCTCGAGCAGCTGCGAGAAGGGAGCTTTGACCCGCGCGGGCCGGACGGCGCGGCGCTCGAACCCGTGCCGACCCCGGAGGCCAAGGCGCCTCGCCTGAGCTCGGTCTACGCGCTCTCGAAGTATGACCAGGAGCGCCTGTGTCTGCTCGTCGGGCGGGCCTATGGGATCCCGACGGTGGCCCTCCGCTTCTTCAACACGTATGGACCGAGACAAGCGCTCTCGAATCCGTACACCGGAGTGCTCGCCATCTTCGCCGCTCGCCTCCTGAACGGCAAACCTCCGATGATCTTCGAGGACGGGGAGCAGCGTCGCGACTTCGTGAGCGTGCACGACGTGGCGCGCGCTTGCCGCCTGGCGCTCGACGCGAAAGGCGCGGAGTCTTGCGTGCTCAACGTCGGGTCGGGCAGCGCGCTCAGCGTGCTCGAGGTCGCTCGCCGTTTGGCCGTGGCGCTCGGCCGGACCGACTGCGCGCCGCAGGTGACGCGCCAGCACCGGGTCGGCGACATCCGGCACTGCTACGCGGACGTGAAGCTCGCTCGTGACGTGCTCGGCTTCGCCCCCGAGGTCGAGCTCGACCGAGGGCTCGCCGAGCTCGTGACCTGGCTCGGTGAACAGCAAGCAGTCGACCGCAGCGACTCCGCGCGCATCGAGCTCGAGGCGCGGGGACTTACGGTGTGAGAAAGAACATGCAAGAACAAGAGCGATCCGGGCACGTCCTCATTACGGGGGGCGCGGGCTTCATCGGGACGAACCTCGGCCTGCGGCTGCTCGCGAGCGGGCGCAACGTGGTCGTGCTGGACAACCTCTCGCGCGAGGGGGTCGACAGGAACGCGCGCACCCTCGCGAAATTCGGCGGCAGGCAGATCGAGATCATCCACGGCGACTGCCGTGACGCGAAGCTCGTCTCCGAGCTCGTGGCGGGCGCGCGCGCGGTGTATCACCTGGCGGCGCAGGTCGCCGTGACCACGAGCCTCACCGACCCGGCGCTCGACTTCGAGACGAACCTGCGAGGTACCTTCAACGTGCTCGAGGCGCTGCGAGCCCAGAAGCACCCGGCGCGGCTGCTCTTCACCTCCACCAACAAGGTGTACGGGGCGCTCTCGGGCGTGCCGCTCGAGGCGGTGGACGGCCGCTATCGTCCGGTGGACACGGCGCTCCGGGCCCGCGGCGTCGGCGAAGAGACGCAGCTCGATTTCTGCAGCCCCTATGGCTGCTCCAAGGGGGCCGCGGATCAGTACGTCCTCGACTACACGCGCTCTTACGGCCTGCCGGCGGTCGTGTTCCGCATGAGCTGCATCTACGGTCCGCACCAATGCGGCAACGAGGATCAGGGCTGGGTCGCTCATTTTCTGCTGCGCGCCCTCGAGCACCGGCCGATCACGATCTACGGTGACGGCTGCCAGGTTCGGGACCTCTTGTTCGTCGACGACCTCGTGGACGCGATGCAGCTGGCCGTCGAGCGCGCGGAGACCCTCGAGCTCCGGGTGTTCAACATCGGCGGCGGCGTCGCCAACAGCGTCTCGCTGCTCGACGTGATCGAGGCGATCAGGAGCCTCACCGGGGAGCGGCTCGACCTCGGGTTCGAGCCGGCGCGAGTAGGCGATCAACGCTACTACGCGTCCGACATCAGCCGCTTCCGGACCCTTACCGGCTGGGCGCCTCGAGTCGGCGTCGAGGAGGGGATCGGGCGCCTGAAGGCGTGGTTCGCGCAGCGCATGGCACCGCGGCAGCTTCACGAGCGCCGCCGGGACGTGTCGGCGGGAGAGCCCGTCTGACCATGAAGATCGTCCTCTTCTGTCACTCGCTGCTCTCCGACTGGAACCACGGCAACGCTCACTTCTTGCGCGGCCTGGTGAGCGAGCTCGGGAGCCGCGGTCACTCGGTCACCTCGTACGAGGACGAGCAGGCGTGGAGCGTCTCGAACCTCGTGGGCGAGTTCGGCGAACACGCCCTGGAAGACGTGAACCGGCACTACCCGTTGCTCGACGTCGTGCGCTACTCGAGCGAAACGCTCGACCTCGAGGCGGCGGTGCACGGGGCAGATCTCGTGCTCGTGCACGAGTGGAACCCGCCGGAGCTCATCGAAGGCTTGGGCCGTCTGCGTCGGCGCTCGAGCTCGTTCAGGCTCCTCTTCCACGACACGCACCACCGTACGGTGAGCGAGCCGGACCGCCTGGCGCGGCTCGACGGCTACGACGGGGTGCTCGCGTTCGGAGAGTCACTACGGCAGCGCTACCTGGCGGCGGGCTGGGCGAAGACCGTGTTCACCTTCCACGAGGCCGCGGACACGACCGTGTTTCGACCGCGCCCCAACGCGGGGCGCATCGGAGATCTGGTTTGGGTCGGCAACTACGGCGACGGAGAGCGCACGAGAGAGCTCTCCGAGTACCTGTTCGAGCCCGCGCGGGCGCTCGGCTTGCGCGGCAGCATTTACGGCGTCCGCTACCCGGCTGAGGGGCTCTCGAAGCTCGAGCAGGCGGGCCTTCACTACTGCGGTTGGCTACCGAACTATCGAGTGCCGCTGGTGTTCTCGAAGCACAGGCTGACGGTGCACGTGCCGCGGCGCCCGTACGCGGAGGCGTTGACGGGGATCCCTACGATTCGTGTCTTCGAGGCGCTGGCGAGCGGCATTGCGCTCGTGAGCGCCCCTTGGCGCGACGAGGAGCGCCTGTTCGAGCCCGGCGCCTACCGCTCGGTCGAGAGCGGTGAGGCGATGCGCGCCGCGCTGCGGGAGCTCTTGCACGAGCCCGCGGCGGCCGCGGAAATGACGGCCAAGGGACTCCGCTGCATCCTGGATCGGCACACCTGCAGTCACCGGGCCCATCAGCTGATCGGCATCGCGGAAGAGATCGGGGTCTCGAACGTCTACGGCGCGCGCGAGCTCGTGAGTGCACACGAACAGCTGGAACAACCATGAACATCGCCTTCTTCGGTTCGAGTCTGGTCTCGGCGCGCTGGAACGGAGCGGCCACGTACTACCGAGGCATCCTGCGGGCGCTCGCGGCGCGCGGGCACCACACCGTGTTCTACGAACCGGACGCTTATGGCCGACAGGAACACCGCGACATCGAAGATCCGGATTTCGCCGAGGTGGTCGTCTATTCCGGGATGGCGGAGCTCGAGCAGGCCCTGAAGGCGGCGCGGGGCGCGGATCTCGTGGTCAAGGCGAGCGGCGTCGGGGAGAACGACGAGTTCCTCGAGCGCGCCGTCGTGACTCAGCGGCGGGCGGGGCAAAGCGTCGTGTTCTGGGACGTCGATGCGCCGGCGACGCTCGAGCGGATGAGGTGCGACCCGCTCGATCCCTTCTTGGAGCTCGTACCCTCGTACGATCTGGTCTTCACCTACGGCGGCGGCGAGCGCGTGGTGGAAGAGTACCTCGGCCTCGGCGCGCGCGCTTGCGTGCCCATCTACAACGCCGTCGATCCCGAAACGCATCACCCGGTCCCCGCCGAGGCGCGCTTTCAGTGTGACCTCGCCTTCTTGGGGAATCGCTTGCCCGATCGAGAAGCGCGCGCCGACGCGTTCTTCTTCGACGTCGCCGCGCGTGAGCCCGGGCGGAGGTTCGTGCTCGGCGGCAGCGGTTGGGAGACCCGCCCCAGGCCACCGAACATCGACTATCTCGGCCACGTTTACACCCACCAGCACAACGCCTTCAACGCCTCGGCGCTCGCCGTCCTCAACGTCAATCGCCGGAGCATGGCCGACGTGGGTTACTCTCCGGCGACTCGGATCTTCGAGGCGGCAGGCGCGGGGGCCTGCATCATCAGCGACGCGTGGGACGGCATCGAGCAGTTCCTGGAGCCCGAACGGGAGATCTTGATCGCGCGCGACGCGGACGAGGTCGTCGCGCACTTGCGAGCGCTCACGCCCGAGCGACGGGCCAAGATCGGAGCACGCGCGCTCGCGCGGGTGCTCGATGAGCACACCTACGATCGACGCGCCGTCGAAGTCGAGGCGGCGCTCGGCCTGAGCGACGCGAGAGGGATCGCGTCGTGAGCCGCCCGCTCGATCTCGTCGTCCTCGGGTTGACCATCACGTCTTCCTGGGGCAACGGTCACGCGACCACGTACCGCGCCCTCTTGAAAGGTTTCGCGAGCCTGGGGCACCGGGTGACGTTCTTGGAGCGAGACGTGCCGTGGTACGCGGCGCACCGCGACCTGCTCTCGATCCCTGGTGTCACCGTCGAGCTCTACGGTAAGCTAGAAGATCTGTCGGATCGCTTCTCCGAGAGCGTGGCGCGAGCGGACGCGGTCATGCTCGGCTCCTACGTGCCCGACGGCGTCGACGTGGCTCGCTTCGTGCTCGGCACTGCGCGCGGGGTGCGGCTCTTCTACGACATCGATACGCCCGTCACGCTCGCGGGCCTCCGAGCCGGTGACGCCTCGTACATCGATCTCGACGGCATCGCGCGCTTCGACGCGTATCTCTCCTTCAGCGGAGGGCTCGCGCTCGAGCGGCTCGAGACCGAGTTCGGAGCACGCCTCGCGCTCCCGCTCTATTGTTCGGTCGACCCCGAGTCGTACGCTCCGGTCGGCGCCGAGCCCCGCTGGGATCTCGGCTATTTGGGCACTTACAGCGAAGATCGCCAGCCCACGCTCGAGCGTTTGCTGGTCGAGCCGGCGAGGCGGAGCTCCGAGCTCAGGTTCGTGGTCGGGGGCTCGCGCTACCCCGAGCTTTCTTGGCCCGCGAACGTGGAGCGGATCGAACACGTGGCGCCTGCTTCACACGCCGAGTTCTACGGGTCGCAGCGCTTCACCTTGAACGTGACTCGCCGCGACATGATCGAGATGGGGCACTCGCCGAGCGTCAGGCTCTTCGAGGCTGCCGCGTGCGGAGTCCCGATCATCAGCGACTACTGGGTGGGTCTAGAAGACTTCTTCGAGCTCGACTCGGAGATCTTGATCGCCTCCGAGCCCGTCGAGGTGCTCGGCTTCCTCGAGCGGATCTCGGAGCCGGAGAGGCGGGCTATCGCCGCGCGCGCCCGGGAGCGCGTGCTTTCACAGCACACCGCGTACCGGCGCGCCCGACGCCTCGAGCGCTACGTCAGGGCGTTGCAAGCGAACGTCGGGGACAGCTTGCGCGCACCACATGGCGTCTCGTCCGAGCCGCTCTTGCGAAAGGGCGCATGAGGAAGGTCGATGAGCTTCGATGCCGAAATTCACAGCCTTGGACCCTGGTTCCACAACCTGCATCTCCCGGACGGCAGCCAGACCCGACCCGATCACGTCCTGGGCGACTTTCCGGCGTTCAAGTGGCGAAGCCTCGAGCCGCATTTGCCGCGCGACTTGACCGATGTCCGGGTGCTCGACATCGGCTGCAACGCTGGCTTCTACAGCGTGGAACTCGCCAGGCGCGGCGCGCTCGTGACCGGGATTGACGTCGACGCGCACTACTTGAAGCAAGCGGCATGGGCGGCCGACGTGTGGCAGGTCAAAGATCGCATCGAGTTCGAGCGGCGGCAGATCTACTCCCTGGCACACACGCGAGAACGCTGGGATATCGTGCTCTTCCTCGGCGTGCTCTACCACCTGCGGTACCCGATGCTGGGGCTCGATATCGTCTCCCGCTGCGTCGGCGAGCTACTCGTCGTTCAGTCCTTGACGTCTTCCGATCGCGCCATCGCGCCGACCCCGCTCGATCTCCCCTTGGAAGACCGCGCCGCGCTCGCGCAACCCGGCTGGCCGCATCTCGCTTTCGTGGAGCGCCGCCTGGCCGACGATCCCACCAACTGGTGGGTGCCGAACCGGGCCTGCCTGCACGCGATGCTACGCTCCGCGGGGTTTCGAATCGTGCTCGAGCCGCTCGACGAGTTTTGTCTCTGCGCGCCCGACCCCGATTCGCAGAGCAGCATGTGGAGCTGGAACGAGCAGGAGTATTGGGCCGCGCTCGGCCGAGTCGAGGAGTGACCCTCGGCGATTCAGGCGGCCTGCTCGAAGACGAGACCGCTCGTCTGGCTCCTGACCAGCTCGGAATAGTAGCCTCGCGCCGCGAGCAGCTCGCGGTGCGTCCCGGACTCGGCGATCACGCCGTCCTTGAGGACGTGGATGCGCGTGGCTGCGACCACGGTCGAAAGGCGGTGGGCGATGACGAAGGTGGTCCGGCCGTGAGTCAGGCGCCCGAGCGCTTCCTGGACCAGCGCCTCGCTCTCCGGATCCAGCGCGGACGTCGCCTCGTCGAGAATCAGGATCGGGGCGTCCTTGAGCAGCGCCCGAGCGATCGCGATACGTTGGCGCTCACCGCCGGAAAGCTTCGAACCGCGCTCGCCTACCTTGGTGTCGTAGCCGTGCGGCAGGCGCATGATGAAGTCGTGCGCGTTCGCGGCGCGGGCGGCGGCCTCGATTTGCTCTTGCGTCGCTTCGGGGCTGCCGAAAGCAATGTTGTCCCGGATGGAATCGCTGAACAACATGCCTTCCTGCAGCACGACTCCGATCTGCTCGCGCAGCGAGCGCTGCTTCAGGTCTCGGAGCTCGCGCCCGTCGACGAGGATGCTGCCGGCGGTCGGGTCGTAAAGGCGCTGCAAGAGCGCCATCAGAGTGCTCTTCCCCCCGCCGCTCGGTCCCACCAGCGCCACCATCTCGCCCGGGCGAGCCGCGAGATCGATGTTGTCGAGCACCCGCTGGCCGCGACGATACCCGAAGCTTACGCCGCGGAACTCGACGTGCCCCTCGACCTTGCTCACCTCGACGGCGTGTGGAGCGTCCCCGAGCGAATCCTCCGCGTCGAGGATGGTGTTCAGGGTGTCCAGCGCGACGCTGGCGCGCCGCATCGTCTGGTACGTGCCGGTCAGGCTCTGGATGGGGTGGAACAAGGTCCCGACGTAGCCCACGAAGGCGACGAGCGTTCCGACGCCGATCTCGCCTGTCAGGGTCAAGTACCCGCCCAGGCCGAGCGCCGTGAGGCGAGCCGCCGAGATCACGACGTTCTTGAGCGCTCCCGTGCGCGAGTCCGTGTGGACGCCGCCGAGCACGATGGAGTTCGCCTCTTCGACTCCGTGCAAGAAGCGTCGCTTCTCGCGCTCCTCCATCACGAAGCTCTTCACCACGACGATGCCGCTCAACACCTCGTTGAAGCGGGAGAAGATGCGGGTCCAGCGGTTGAGCAAGCTTCGCTCCCGCGTGACCTGTTCGCGCGACGCTATGGCGCCGATCACCGCCGGCAGCGGCGCGAGCACCAGCATCGCGAGGGCGAGCCGAAAGTCGAGCTTCAGCATCACGACGACCGAGAGCACCAGATAGACGAGGGACGGTACGAACTGGACGATCACCTCCGAGAAGGCGCCCATCAGCCCGTTGATGCCGCGTTCGACGCGGCTCATCGTCGCGCCCACGCCGTTCTCGCGGTGATAGGCGAGCGGCAGAGAGTGGAGCCGCTCTACCGCAGCGGACAGCAGCCGGAAGTTTGCTCCGAGCCGCACCTTCCAGACCAAGCGATCCAGCGTCACGGCCGCGAGCTCACGCGAGACGAACAAGATCCCCAAGAGGACGAGCGGCTCGAGCAGGCTCAGGCCGACCGATTTCGAGCCAGGCAGCCGATCGAAGATCGCCTTGACCGCGAGGGGCTCGAGGGCGCCGAGGAGCGCGAGGAAGGGTCCGAGCGCGGCGAGCGCGAGTAAGCGCTTCGTCGAACCAGTGAAATAGGGGGCTACCTTGAGCAGGTTTCGGGCGAGGGACGGTGCGCGCGGAGAGGGGCTGGACGGCATCGAGTTTTACACTCGACCGATACGTTCGGGCGCGAGGCGCCTTAAGGTCGAGCACGCGCAAACGTGGCGCGCCTGAGCGCCTTTGCACGAAAAGAGGACGTGACGATCCGCGCATCTACTTACCTCGACTGGGAGCTCGCGAGTCTCTAGGAGCGGCTCCAAGAGCTGGTCCTAGAACCTTGGACCGAGCTGGCCCAAGAGACGCGAGCAGACGCAGGAATGCGACGCGGATCTGTAGGCCAGCGACGGGAGAGTTTCTAGGAGCGGCTCTAAGCCACGGGGGCGAAGATCTCCTTCATGTCAGGCGGTAGCTGGGCGATGACGTGCTCGGCCTCTGCCTCGGTCACGAAGTCGCCGACACAGAGCGCGACGCGGCGCACGAGCGCTGCGGCCCGCTCGGGATCGAGATCGAGGCGCGTGGCCATGTCCGCTTCCAGGGATTCGCGCGTCACGGAAACGTCGGGCCCGGCGGGCAGCCCAGCCAGCCTCGCGCGCATCCGTGAGGGAAGCTGGGCCACGAAGTCGTGCGCCTCAGCCAGCGTGAGGCGCTGCACCAGCGCCGCCGCGACGACCTCGAACGCGGTGAGGGCTCGCTCTGGGTCCTCGAGCCCGAGGCTGTCCGCGAGCTGCTTCGAGAAGTCGTGGAGCGCCTTGCCGGCGCGGCTCTGGTGCCGATCTTCACGCTCCTCGTCACCCGCGTCCGGCGGCGCCTGCATCGGGCGGTCCGGGCTCGCCTCCTTCGAACGATCCCGGTCCGAAAGCTGGGCGCGCACGAGCCTTTCGAGCGTGCCGAGGTCGGAGTCCCCGTGGAGGATCAAGTCGTCCAGGGTGACTACACCGACCACTTGCCCCTCTCTCAAGACGGGCACCCGTCTGATGCGTCGAGCCAGCATCAGCTCGACTGCTTGTTGAACGCTCGCTTCGACCGGCAGCGTGGCAAGGTCGGTGCTCATCACCTCGCCAATCTCGACCTCGGTGGGGTCGAGCCCGGGACCGGCGACTCGGACCGCGAGATCGCGATCCGTCAGCACTCCGAGCAGCTTCCCGCGATCTTGAACCAGGACCGCGCCGACGTCGTTGTGGTCGAGCGCGCGCCCGGCCTCGTAGGCGAGCGCGGTCGGGTGCAAGACGATGACCCGCCGCTCCTGGCAGTAGCTCTCCAATGACATTTCGGATGGTTGAGCTGCAATAGCGGTACCAATTCGACGCCGGAGTGCGGCGTTTGCCGTTCCAGCCGAGCGCCGAAGACAGCGTGCTGCAAGGCGATGCGCTTCAGTGTCGGGGTAATCAGCTGCCGGGTTCGGGGTCACTCGGGTGAAGGTTCGTGGCGCGTGGGAGCAGCACTCGAAAGGTCGTGCCCCGCGCCGCGTCGGAGTCGAGCTCCACTCTGCCGTGGTGCGCCTTCACGAGTTGTTCGACGATGAAGAGACCCAGGCCGAACCCACGAGCCAGCCGATGGGAGCCGCTGCCGCGCTGCAAGGGCTCGAAGAGCCTCGCCCGCTCACTCTCGGGGATGGGTGGCCCGCTGTTGACCACCTCGAGGACGAGATCGCGCTCGGTCCCGACGCAACGGACCAGGACCGGCGCGTTCGGAGCGCCATAGCGGATCGCGTTGCTGACCAGGTTCGTGAGGACCTGCGATATTCGGTCGGGGTCGAAGGCACCGGTAGCGGAGCCTTCCTGATCGAGGAGGATACGCTGGCTTCCGTGCTCGAGCCGGAGGGACTCTACCGTGTCGTGCACGACGCGACGAAGGTCGCCGTGCTCGAGGTGCACCGGGATGCGGTTGCCATGCCGTGCTTCGGTGAAGGTCAGAAGGTCCTGGGTGAGGCGTATCGCGCGCGCAGCGGCGGTCGCGATGCGCGCGATGATCCCTCGCTTCGTGTCGAGGTCCGCCTCCGCGTGGAGGAGCCGGGAAGCACCGAGCGAGATGACGCTCAAGGGAGAGCCCAGGTCGTGGCTCACCATGGCCACGAGCCCTTGCTCGAAGCGCTCCCGCTCTCGGCGCTCCTCCTCCTGCATCTTGCGCCGCAGAAGCTCTCGATATCGAAAGAGCTCGACGAAGACCCGCACCTTGGTCCTCAGAACCTCGCCCAAATAGGGCTTCTGCAGGATGTCCACGACGCCGAGCCGGTACGCTTCCCTGATCCCCGCCTCGTCGAGCGTGTACGCAGTAAGCAGGAGGATCGGAGGCCGCGGTTCGAGCAGGCGCTCGGAAATGGCGGCGATCGTCTCGGTTCCGCTGAGCCCGGGCATGCGCTGATCGAGCAAGAGGAGTGCAAATTCCCTCTCTTCCAGCCGATCGAGCGCTTCTTCTCCGGAGTTTGCCGTGACAAGCTCGGCGCCAATCGGCGAAAGCACGGCCCGGAGCGCCACCAGGTTCGGCGGATGATCGTCCACCACGAGGATGGCCGCTTCGACACGCTCGGAAGCCTCGGTCTGCATGACGTGGCTCACATCGGACCATTTCACTC
>JAEZYO010000156.1 GCA_023419055.1 Pseudomonadota bacterium
CGAGGCCGATGAGCGCCGCCATGGGTGCCCAGAGCGGAGGCTCGATCCCGAACACGCGAGCGCGCGCGGTCAGAGCTTGCCGGAGGCTCGGGGTCTCCCCGGGCCGAGGGGCGAGGCGTGCTTCCGCCGCTGCCCCCGGTGTGGCCAGGAGCGGCGTCGACGGTGGGGCGACCGGCGCTTCCGGGACGTAGGGTGGGGGCGCGGCCATCGCCGGAGCCGGCACGGCGACGGGCGGAGGCATCGGTGCGGGCATCCGCGCCGGCAAGGCTGCCGGCATGACCATGGTCGGAGCCGTCGGGAGCGGCGGCGTGGAGCGTCGAGGGGGCGAGCTCGCCAACGCTGCGAGAATGTCGTCACTGGGAGGCGACGTCATCGGCTGCGGGGCGAGCTCGACGGGCTTCTCGGGGACCGAGTTGTTTTCGGCGACCTTCTCGTAAACGTGACTGGTCTCGACGGCAGGCTCCGGGATCGCTGCCGGAACGACGGGGGCGATGGAGCGCTTCGGTGGCGCTGCAGGCGGCGGCGGGAAAGCGGGCTTCGCGACGCCGGAGCGAACGAGCACCGGACTCCGTGTCTCGGCGGCGGCAGGGCGCGCGACGGACGGAGGCGCGACTCCCAGCATGGTCATGCTTCCGCGCGGAGCAGGCTTGGGCGGTCGAGGCGCAGCGGGAGCTGGCCCGACCTGATCGACTCGAGTCCTCGCCGGTTCGCGTTCAGGGGCCGAGACGGGCGGCTCGTTCGATGCAGCCGGAGGTACCGTCGACCAACCCGTGTCCACGGGCAGCGTTTCGTCCAGGTTCGGCGAAGGGTGATCGCCGGATGGCGTGCGTGGGGCCATTTCCTCCAAGGCTACACGAGCGTCGTTTTGCGAACCAGGAGGCGCTCTCCACACCCTGGAGGACAAGCAGCGCGCTGGTGCGACGGAAGTTCACGAGGCGCCGATCTCTTACATGAGAGCGTTTTCACGATGAGCTGCACGTCGACTCGCGGCTGTTGTCCTCGACCGCAACCTTTCATCGACCACCACGCCGTGGCTCTTCAATTTGCGCGAGCATCGCGTCCAGGTCGCGGACCCGGAAATTGATCATGAACGTCGCCTGGCTCGGCGCGAAGTAGTTCCTCTCTTCGGAGAACGGGCTCCAGACGGTCATAGCCGTGCCTGCGCGCGGATCGTCCTGCCAGCGGAAGATCGCGCTGAATTCCGTGCAGTCGATGCCGAGGTGCTCCCTGTACCAGGCGAGCAACTGCTTCGGGTTCTTGGCCTTGAAGAAGATCCCGCCGATGCCGGTGACGCGTTCCATGGTCGGCGGACGTTGACCCCACGCGTCCGTGCGAAGCAACGGACCGTGGATGCCTTCGCTCGCGCGACGCAGGCGTGGCTGACGAAGCTCGGCGATGGCGGTCGCACGCCTGTACTCGACGCTGCGAGAGGGGATGACAGATCCGTCGTCCCCCTTACGCGGCAATGTTGTCGGCTCACTCGGCAATTCCTTCGCATCTAGAATCCCTGGCACCTCGGTTGCGGCCTGACCGGCCTCGTTCTCTCACCCAGAAAGCCACGGAAGATGACCCTTGACGCCCTATCTCTCAGGTTGACGACTGGCCTTGCGCTCGGAGTCGCCGCGCTGGCCATCGCCAGTTGCAGCGGCGACCAAGGATCGAGCACACCAGAGCCAGGAAACAGCGGGGGCGCTGCCGGCACGGGCGGTTCCGGCACTGGCGGGTCCGGTTCTGGCACTGGCGGCTCGGGCACGGGCGGCTCCGGGACGGGAGGGCTCGCCACCGGTGGCTCAGGTGGTGTCACGGGCGCTGGCGGCTCGGGCATGGGCGGCGCTGGTGCAGGCGGTGTGAACGCCGGTGGCGCGTCGAGCGGCGGAGCCGCAGGCACGGGTGGCTCTTCGGACGGCAGCTCGGGCGCGGCTGGCGCTGCAGGTGCCGGGGGCGCTGGTGGCAATCTGCCTCCTACTGGCGAAAACTCCGTCGCTTACATCGGGTGCTCGATGGCGAACAACATCGGCACTGGCTACAAGCGCGTGGGCGGCAAGATCATGTGGAACGCCGACAATTATCAAACCGGCGCCATGATCGTGCAGAACTGGACGAACCCGAACAGCTCCTCCTGGCAACTCTTCGATCAGAAGATGCAGTCGATCGGCGGGAAGGACGTGGTCAAAGCCATCATGGTCCAGATCTGTATCGCCTCGCAAAAGGCGACCGATCAAGAGCTTCGGGACATGGTCGACGCTGCGCGGCAGCACGTCAACCCGGGCACGCACCTCTACATCGTGGGTCAGCCGGTCTACAACGAGGGCCACGAGTGCTTCATCGCCGGAACGGGCGGCGCCGATTGGACGGACATGAAGGCACAAGAGCTCGCCAATGACCCGACCATCAACGAGAACATGACCTACCTCGGGAAGTTCATCCTCGATGACACCAAGGGCGAGGTCGCAGCCTCCGGCGACACCTGCCATGCGACGAGCCCCGTGGGTGAGGACTCGTTGGGCAACCAGGCGAAGGAGTACTGGGGCGGCTGAGCGTGGGACGGGCGATGCTCACGATCTCGCTCGGACTTCCTCACCGCAGGTTCGGCATTGCCTGCTGCCTCATCTTGCTCGCGGCAGGTTGTTCCTGCGACCGCGAGCCGAGCAGCTCGCCCGGCGAGCCGATCGCACGGGTGCAGAGCGGCGGCCTCGCTCGCACCTGGACCGGCAAGGCAGCAAGCTGCGCCGCTTTGACTTCGACCTGTGGCCCGGCGGCGAACGAGGGCTGCTGCAAGAGCTTGCTCGTCTCGGGCGGAACGTTTGCTCGTAGCTACGACGGCGTGGACTACTTGGACCAGAAGTCACTCGCCACGGTGAGCGACTTCTACCTCGACCGGTACGAGATCACCGTCGGCCGGTTCCGGGCATTCGTGAACGCGGGCTTGGGCACGCAGCGGCGCCCTCCCGGAGAAGGTGAGGGCGCCCACCCGAAGATCCTGGGCTCGGGCTGGAACCCGGCCTGGAACCAACGGCTGCCGGCGAACACGGCTGCTTTGAAAATGGCGCTGAAGTGCTTCGTCCACGAGAGCTGGACGGACACGGCCGAAAGCAACGAGAACGAGCCGATCAACTGCCTCGACTGGTACACGGCCTTCGCCTTCTGCGCATGGGACGGGGGACGGCTGCCCACCGAGGCCGAGTGGAACTACGCGGCGTCCGGTGGCAGCGAGCAGCGGTATTACCCATGGTCGCAGCCCGCTACCTCCACGACCATCGACGACAGCTTCGCGGTTTATTGTGGCGGCGGCTGCAGCCTGGCGAATGTCGGCTCGAAATCGCCGAAGGGCGACGGGAAGTGGGGTCAAGCCGACCTCGGCGGCAACGCCTGGGAATGGACGCTCGACTGGGACCCGGTCCAGTACCCCCTGCCTTGCCACGACTGCGCAGTGGTCACCTCGGGCTCCTATCGAGCCTTCCGGAGCGGCAGCAACGACGATATCGCCCCGACCCTGCGCTCCGCCACCCGTCACGTTTATTACCCCGAGTACCGAGGCAACATCGGGGCGCGTTGCGCAAGAAGCGCGGTCTCTCCGGCGGCCGTGCCGGCGACTCAATCTGGAACTCGGTAGCGTAACGCGGGCCGGCCTCGTCGTTCCGATGGCCGATGGTGTAGCGAGCTGTGCGAGGAGGGGATGACATCTTTGTCGCCCCCGGCAGGCGACCCGTAGCGCCTATGATGCGAGCTACCCCGGAAGCTGTTTTTCGCGCCTTGTCGAGAGATTGGGATGACTTTGGAACTTCTGATCCATTCGATCGTCCGCCAGACGACGATCCTGATCGCGCAGCTCGCGACGAGCGGCGGCGCGCGCGCACCGCTCGCCCAGGTGGCGGATCAGGTCTTCCTCGATCTGGTTCGGGAGCTCGAGCGGCAGGGGGTGAGCCGCAGGGTCAGCGCGGACATGTTCGGACTCGGGCTTCGCACGTACCAGCGGAAGATCCAGCGCCTCGGAGAGAGCCGCACGGATCGCGGTCGTTCGCTCTGGGAGGCGGTGCTCGAGTTCGTTCGCGGTCAACCGATCGTGACGCGCGCGAAGATATTGATTCGCTTCGCGAGTGACGACGAGCCGCAGGTCCGCGGTGTCCTGCACGACCTCTGCGAGACGCGGCTGATCTTCTCGTCGGGAACCGGGCCGAGCACCGTCTACCGTGCGGCCTCCGAAGAAGAGCTGAAGGCCCTGCGCCAGATCCGACCGGAAGACGGGCTCGACGAGCTGATCTGGGCGTTGATTTATCAATCGGGGCCCATCACGGTCGAAGGGATCCTGGGAGACAGCGGCTTCGAGCCGCAGGAGATCGAGGAGGCGATCACTCGGCTCGTGTCGTCGGGATGTGTGGAGCGCTTCGAAGAGCGCGGGCAGGTGCTCTATCGCTCGAGCACCCTCGTCATTCCGCTGGGCGCACCTGCTGGCTGGGAGGCCGCCGTCTTCGATCACTACAAGGCCATGGTCAACACGATCACGGCACGCTTGAGCGAGGACCGGAGCCTGCCCGGGCGAGTCGGCGGCAGCACCTTCACGGTCGAGGTCTGGGAGGGACACCCCTTCGCCGAAGAGGTCTTCGGCACGCTGGCGCGCCTCCGCGCCGAGCTCAGCGAGCAACGAGCCAAAGTCGAGCGCTTCAACGCCGAGCACGGAATACCGAACGACTACACGCGCGTGGTGATGTACGCGGGGCAGTGCTTGATCAGCGAGGGCTCCGCGGGGAATGAAGGACCGGCGTGAGAGCATGAAGACGTTACGCCTCCTGGTTTTGCTCGGTACCTTGGCGCTCGGAGCTTGCCGAGGTGGGGAAGCGGGCCCCACCGTCGGCAGCGAGACCCACTTCTTGAGCCGCTGCGTCGACGGCGACTCCTGCGGCGATGGGCTCGAGTGTTTGTGCGGCGTCTGCACCAGCGCGTGTTCGGACGCCAGCGATTGCAGAGGCCTCGCCGCGACGGCTGCCTGCCGGTCGGTCGACGATCGCCCGTCCGACCTGTCCTGCAGCGAGGCTCTCGTCGAAGCCTCCTGCGAGGTTTCCTGTAACGACCAGGCCGACTGTGCGCCGCTCGGTGAGGGCTACCGCTGCGATCGAGGTCTCTGCCGACAGCTTCCCGACGATTGCGAGACTGGTGTCGTCGCTGCCGCAGAGGTCGTGTTGCTCGGCGACCTGTTCCTCGCCGATAACGGTGAGATCACGGCCACGCTCGAAGGCCTCGCGCGCGACGCAGGTGCCCTCGGCGTCGAGGATCGCTACCGGGACTACTCGTCGACCCTGGTGACACCCTTTGGTGGGGGCGACGATCCAGCGACTCAGTACGCGACCGCGCGCGCCGAAGGTGTGCCACGAGTCGTGATTCTGGATGCCGGCGGGGCGGACGCGCTGCTCACCTGTCCCGAGCCTCCGGCCGCGAGCTGTCCGGCGCTCGACAACGCGATCACGGCGACGAACGCGCTCTTGGAGCAGATGGCGAGCGACGGGGTGGAAGACATCCTGCTCTTTTTCTATCCCGATCCGGACGAGGCAACCCTCGGCGCCAAGTTCGACGTGCTCCGGCCGCTCCTGCAAGCGACCTGTGAGGCGAGCGCGACGCGCTGCCACTTTCTCGACCTACGTGCGACGTTCGAGGGGGAGGACGAGTACCTTCAGGAGGGCGGGATCCTCCCCACGGAGGCGGGCTCGGTGGCGGCGGCCAACGTGATCTGGGGCCTGATGCAAGCGGAGTGCATCGCGCAGTGACCACTCGGAACCGCGGCAATCGGGCTCGCGGCACATCCTATCTCGACGTGCGCGCACCCCACGTGCGGAGCACCCCCGCCGTCAGGCGCCGGAAGGTTCCGGCCAGCGCCTTCGCTTCGAGCTTGGACGGGCGATCGAGCCAGGTGGTGAGGAGCTCGACGAAGCCGCCCGCGATGTAGCGCGCCGCGAGCGGCCGCTCTTCGGCGGGGACTCCGAGGCTCGCGAGATCCGCTTCCACCAGCCGAATGACGACGTCACGAAATGCGCGCAGCACTTGGGGACCTCCCTTCTTGCCGACCAGGGCTCTGAAAAGACGCAGGTTCTCCTGCGCGTGCTCGACCAGCGCTTCGGCGAAGCCCAACGTGCCCGTGGCGCTCGCTCGGAGCTCGTCCATGTAGGCGTGCAGATCCTCGAGGCCGCTGAACAGGAGCTCTTCCTTGTCGGCGAAGTGCACGTAAAAGGTCGAGCGTCCGACGTCGGCTCGGTCGCACACGTCCTGGACGCTGACCTTGTCCCAGCCGCGTTCGAGGATGAGCGCGATGAGCGCCTCGTGCAGCTGGCGGCGCGTGCGCCGGACGCGGCGGTCACCGGGCAAGTCTTTGCGGTGCTTCATGGTGCCTCTTGGACAGTTGGACGGATTCGTCCAGTTACGAACTCTCCGCGGCCCGGTGTGCTGGCGCTCTCGAGCCGAGAAAACCTATATGGACAGCATGTCCAGAAACGCTCTGGTTGACCAGCTCATCGAGCTCCGGTCGGTCACCAAGAAGTACCCGACGGGCGGCGGAGAGTTCACGGCGCTCTCGGACGTGAACCTCGGCATTTCAGCGGGTGAGTTCGTGGCGGTGGTCGGAAAATCGGGCAGCGGCAAGTCGACGCTCCTCAACCTGATCGCCGCCATCGATCGCGCGACCAGCGGGGAAGTGGTCATCGCGGGCCAGTCACTGCAGGGTCGCGACGAGAGCGAGCTCGCCGAGTGGCGCGGCCGGAACGTGGGGGTGGTGTTTCAGTTCTTTCAGCTCTTGCCCACGCTGACGGTGCTCGAGAACACGATGCTCCCCATGGACTTCGCGAGCACGCTGCCTCGCGCGCAGGCTCGCGGGCGGGCACTCGAGCTCCTCGCCCGCGTGGGGATCGCCGATCAGGCAGACAAATTGCCGAGCGCGCTGTCTGGCGGCCAGCAACAGCGCGCCGCCATCGCGCGGGCGCTCGCCAACGATCCGCCGCTCATCGTGGCGGACGAGCCCACTGGAAACCTCGACACTCACACCGCCGAAGCGGTGATCGCGCTGCTCGAGGGCCTGACCCAGGCGGGCAAGACGGTGCTGATGGTGACGCACGAGCGCGAGCTCGAAAGTCGCGTGGACCGCGTGATCACGCTCGCCGATGGGCGCATTCAGGGACAAGTCCAGGCTCGACGTGCCCAGGTGCTCGAGACCGAAGAGGCGAGCCGTGGCTAGTCCGCGCTGGACCAAGCTCTGGCGCGACCTCGTGACCGAGCGCGGCCGGGTGTTGCTCATGATCATCTCGATCGTGGTCAGCCTGGCCGCGGTGGGAGCAACGCTCGGAGCCTCCGCCGTCCTCGCCCGAGAAATCGCGGTGAACTACCTGGGGACTCGCCCTGCCTCCGCGACGCTCGAGCTGCCGGGCGGGGTCGACGCGGCGCTGGTCGCCGAGGTGAAGAAGCGCCCCGACATCGCCGAGGCCGAAGCGCGCGACGCCGTGCTCGCCAGAGTGCGAGTCGGCGCCGACTGGCGCCCCCTGTTGCTCTTCGTCATCGACGACTTCGAGAAGCTCTGCCTGAACACCTTTCGCCCCGAACAGGGTGCCTGGCCTCCACCGGAGGGGACGATCCTCCTCGAGCGCTCGGCGATCTCCATGCTCGAGGCGGGTCCGGGGGAGAGCGTGAGCATCAGAGTTCCGGGCGCGCGCGCCGCAACGGTCGCCATTTCCGGCACCGTTCACGATCCGGGGCTCGCTCCGGCGTGGCAGGAGCGCATGGGGTACGCCTACGCCACGAGCTCGACGCTGGCTCGGCTCGGAGGCTCACCTGACTTGCACGAGCTCCGCATCGAGGTGCGCGAGGGCGCGAGCGATCGCGCGGCCATCGAGGCCGTGGCCGGCGACCTGGCTCGCTGGCTCGGCGCGCGAGGCCACGCCGTGCACGAGATCCGGGTCCCTCCGCCGAAGCGGCACCCTCACCAGCTGCAAATGGTGACGGTGCTCACCATGCTGACGAGCTTCGCCGTCCTTTCGCTCGTCCTCTCGGCGGTGGTCGTGGCCACGAATCTCTCGGCGATGCTGGCGCGACAAGTTCGTGAGATCGGCGTCATGAAAACGTTGGGAGCGCGCACCTCGCAGATCGCGGGGATCTACTTCGTGTTCGTGCTCGCGCTCGCCTCGAGCGCGGTGCTCCTGGCCCTGCCTCTCGGCATCGCCGGAGCGCGCGGCTTCGCGGGGGCCATCGCTCGGATGCTGAACTTCGAGCTCACGAGCGTGGCGGTCCCCGGCGGAGTGCTGCTGATCCAAGCCGCCGCCGGGCTCTTGGTTCCGCTTGCGCTCGGGGCCATTCCCATTCTTCGCGCCAGCCGAACCAGCATCCGCGACACCCTCGACCAGCACGGGGCGAGCAGCGCGCGGCTCCGTGAATGGAGCGCTCGCTTGCCGGTTCCGCTGCGGCACGCCCTCCGTCGCCCAGGGCGGCTCGCCTTGACGCTCCTCTTGCTCGCCGCTGGCGGCGCCATGTTCATGACCGCGCTGAACTTGCGCGCCAGCTGGATCGAGAACCTCGACAAGTTCTACGAGGCGCGCCACTACGATCT
>JAEZYO010000597.1 GCA_023419055.1 Pseudomonadota bacterium
CAGCCGCACCGCCGCCCGAGCCCGCCGCTGCACCGGCTGCAGCGCCGGCCACGCCTGCGGCTCACTGACGACCGCGCGTTCTGCGCAACCAGGTCACCGATCATACTGCGCTGCGATGCTCGGTGACCTGGGTTCTCACCGAAACCCGAGGAGGGGTGGATGTCGAGACGACCCAGGGGATACGTCGGAGTTCAACACGAGACTATCGGCACGGACATCTTGTCCGTGCTCAACATTCTGAAGCTGCCGGAACAGGTGCTCGGGGCGGATGAGGCGCGGCGTCTATCGGAGGTGGACGCCGAAGGGTGGTACCCGATCGAGTGGTTGCTCGAGCTGATGGAGCGCCTCGACAAGCACGTGGGGAGCTACGGCCTCCTCCGCATGGGGCGGGAGCTCTTCAAGCTGTCGCACGAGGAGCGGGTGCTGGCGGTCGCGAGCTCGGCGCGCGACATCGTCTACGGTATCGACGCCATGTATCGACACGCGAACCGCGGGCGGCACATCGGCGGTTGGAAGGTGCTGCGCTTCGAGTCCGGGTTCGCCGAGCTCGAGAAGACGACGCCTCATCACTGCCTGATGGAGCAGGGGATCTTGACGGCGGCGCTGATGGCGGTCGGGTGTCCGAGCAACGTCTCGCAGAGCCGATGCTTTCGCCAGGGGGCGGACGCTTGCGTCTACGAGATCTCCTCCGCCTTCACCGACCACCGCTGGTCGCGAGAGTGAGCCGGGCGGGCGTGAAACAAGCCGAGTGACTCGGCGGCAGGTGAGGGGCCCGTGGCGGCGCAGCTCAGGGCGCGACGTCGACCTGGAAGCGCTTGACCCAGGTCGTCCCGCGGCCGCCGGAAATTTCATTGCCGAATTCGACGCTGGCCACGTAGTGGTTCGGGTCGATTTGGCCCGCCCGGACCAGGTACTCGAGCAGCGCGTGGACCGGCAAATTGCCGGAGCGCTCGGTCTCCGGGATGGTGAAGGAGAGCAGGCGCCATCCTTGTCCGTTCCCCTTGTCGCCGGCGCCGTCCATGCGCCAGAGGTCGTAGCGTTTCCCGTCGACCACCGTATGGTCGACGATGCCGCCAGCCGGGCGCGCCTGCCCCGCGGACTCGACCCAGAACATGATCTCGGTGCTGATGAGCGCGGGGTTCGCGGCGAAGTTCCCGGGCTTTTGGTGAGTGAGCCAGACCTCGGGAGCGAGGTTGTAGTGTCCCGTCGCGTCCGTCGTGACCTCGTACACGATCGAGAGCTTCTTCACGTCCGCGACGCGGAGTGGAAAGCGCGCATCGGAGGGCGCGCCGCCGGACCAGGGCTTCCACCCGAAGATGATCTCCGGGTACGCGAACACCGAGGTGTCGACGCCCGGAAAGTCCCAGGTCCAGCCGTACTCGGTCCGCCCGTCGAGCTCGCGCTTCAAGAGGCACTGCTCGAACTTGCCGCGCGCCTTTCCGGAGCCCCACTGGTTGTTCTCGTACTTGTAGGGACCGTCCACGAAGGTCGAGCCGTTCGCGCACTCGGCGGTCACGTTCGGCTCCGACCTACCCGGTGCCTTGCCGGTCCGTACCCTGCAAGCGACCGAGCAGGCGAGCGTCAGGCAAAGAGCAAGGGCGACCCGAGCGGCGAAGGGGTTCATGCGGAGCGAGCGTACTTCAATTGCTCGAGCCGGCGCGACGGGCGCGCGCGTTCGAGAGGGCGCCGATCAACGCTGCGGCCCCGAAAGGCTTGGGCAGGAACTCGGCCCCGCGAGCGCTGAGGGCTGCGATGCGCTCGGGGCTCGGGCTGAAGCCGGACACGACGACCACGGCCGCGTTCGGGTGCAGGGAGGTGATGCGCTCGAGGGCGCTGATCCCGTCACCGGAGCCGAGCACCACGTCGGTCACGACGGCGTTGAACTCGGCGCCAGGCGCCTTCGCCGCTTCGATGGCCTCTTCGATCGAGCTCGCCTGGACGACGCGATGACCGGCGTTGTTCAGGATGCGCACCACGAGGGCCCGCACCGTGTCCTCGTCCTCCACGACGAGCACGTCTAGCGACTCACCGAACTCGGTCAGCTTGCCGACCTTGGAGCTCTCGTGCGCCGGCCAGCCCTGCGCTTCGGGGAGAAGGACGGTGAAGGTCGTGCCGCGGCCGAGCTCGGAGCGCACGCCGATGTTCCCGCCGAGCTGAGACACGAGCCCGAAGACGGTCGCGAGCCCGAGGCCCGTCCCGCGTCCGGCCGGTTTGGTCGTGAAGAAGGGCTCGAACATACGCGCCTGGACCTCGGGGGTCATGCCGATGCCGGTGTCCTCGACGGTGATCTCCACGTAGGGGCCCGCCTTGAGATCGGCGACCTCGAACGGCGCGAGCGTGCGATCGCGCACTCTGAGTCCGAGGCGCCCGCCGTTCGGCATGGCGTCGCGCGCGTTGGCGCAGAGATTCATCAGCAGCTGCTCGAGCTGAACCGGGCTGGCCTCGACCTCGCGCCGAGGGCTCTCGATCTCGGCGTCGAAGTGGATGTCCGGCCCGCAGAGCCGCGTCAGGATCGGCACCAGGTCACCGACCACCTTCGAAACCACCGAGGAGCTGTCGCTCGGCAGCACCTGACGGCGCGCGAAGGTGAGAAGTTGTTGCGTGAGGGCCGACGCGCGCTCCGCCGCGCGCCTCACGTCGGAGAGATCGACCTGCACGGGGTGGTCGCTCGGCAGCTGGCTCGCCGCCAGCTCGGACGCGGACTGGATGACCATCAACAGGTTGTTGAAGTCGTGCGCCACCCCGCCTGCGAGGCGGCCCAGGGCCTCCATGCGGCGCGTCGCCTCGAGCGCCTCGGAGAGCTCGCGCTGTTCGGTGATGTCCCGTGCGCTGAGCGCGATGACACCCCCTTGATCTTCTCCCCGTTCCAGCCGCGACATGCCGACGTGAAACCAGCGGTAGCTGCCGTCCGCCACGCGAAGCCGGGTGACCGTGGCACCCTTGCCGTCGATCAGCGCCTTGCGGAAGCTCGCGCTGAGGAGCGACAGATCGTCCGGGTGGACGAACTCGGACGTGGTCTTGCCGAGCAGCTCCTCGGGATCGAGCCCGAGCACTCGGTGGTGCGCCGGGCTCACGTAGACGAAGCGCCCCTCCTCGTCGTGGACGCTGACGAGGTCGGTCACGTGGTCCGAGACCAGCTGGTAGCGCGCCTCGGCGCTACGCGCGCGGGCTCGCGCCGCGCGGGCTCGTTCTTCTTCGCTTTCCAGAGCCCGCAGCGCTCGCTCGCTGGCGAGCGAGCCGAAGATGGCCGCGGTCGCCGCCGCGGCGAAGTAGAAGAAGTTCGTGACGAAGGGGTGCCAGCCGCCTCCGCTACCGTGAAAGACGACGATCAGCGCGAGCGAGAGGACGCCGCCGAGCACGGTCAGGATCACGCCGCGCGCGCGCAGCGTGATGGCGGCCAGGAACGGTGTCAGCGAGAGCAGGTACGAGATCTGGACCGCGTCGCTCGGCCGTGACGCTACGATCGCGGAGAGCGTCACCTCGAGCAGGATCACCAACACCAGCCCCAAGCCGGTGCGCGTGGCGCTCGAGCGCTGTCGGCTCGAGCGCCACCAGATCAGGGCGAGACAGGCGCTGGTAGCGAGCTGTATCAGCGCCGTCGTCCACGAACGCCCGAGCAGGACCGAAGGCACGCTGCCGACGAAGGTGAGCACCACGAACACGGCGGCGATGGCTCGGGCGGCGCTCGCGCGGCGCGCCTGATCGGCGATCAGGGCGTCCGTCTCCTTCTCGACCACCTCTCGCACGGGCACTCGGACCGGAGCTTACTCTGGGCCCCCGAGCGGGGGGTAGGAAAGCCCGGGGAGGCCGCTCCTCACCCGGCTTTTGTGCCGGAGGCTCCGGGCCGGGCTTCGCGAGACGAGGGCTCGGTCGCGAGCCGACCCATCGCGTACTTCAGACCACTTTTGTGTGGGGCGAAGCGCTTTACACACGAAGTCGAGCCGGGCGACCCTCCGCGCATGAAGTTTTCGCATGGCGTCTGGACGTTGCGTGACGGCGTGACGCAAACCCCGGTCGCGAGAGTGCACGAGCACGAGTTCGAGGACGGCACCCTGCTCTTGCGCTGCGTGAACCGGCACGAGCCGAAAGCGAACATCAACAACTACGGCTTCACGATCCGGATTTCGTCACCGTTCGAAGGTGCGATCCGGGTGCGCGTCCAGCACCGGACCGGACGGGTTCAGCGCGGTCCCGACTTCGAGCTCGCAGAGGGCTCGTTCACGGGCGCTTTCGAGGAGCGCGAGGACGAGCTCGTCTATCGCTCCGGGTCGCTACGCCTCGAGATCGGCAGGAAGCCGTTCAAGCTTGCCTTCTTCGACGGCGAGCGCGCGCTCACCTCGAGCCGTGACAACCAGCTCGCGACCCTGAACGTCGCGGGCGACCGCGACTACACGATGCAGCGGCTCTCCCTGGGCGTGGGCGAGTACGTGTACGGGCTCGGCGAGCGCTTCGGCCAGCTCGTGAAGAACGGTCAGTCGATCAGCATCTGGAACGAGGATCCGGGCACCGGCACCGACCTCGCGTACAAGAGCATCCCGTTCTATCTCACGAACCGCGGCTACGGCGTGTTCGTGAACCACCCTGGCCGCGTCGACTTCGAGGTCGCGACCGAGCGTGTCTCCTCCGTGCAATTCAGCGTGCCGGGCGGCGATCTCGACTACTTCGTCTTCTCGGGTGAGCCGAAGGAGGTGCTCGAGAAGTACTCGCGCCTGACTGGTCGCCCCCCCCTCCCGCCGCGCTGGAGCTTCGGGCTCTGGCTCAGCACGTCGTTCTTGACGGACTACGACGAGAAGATCGTAGGTTCCCTGATCGACGGCATGGCAGAGCGGAAGATCCCGCTCAGCGTCTTTCATTTCGATTGCCTGTGGATGAAGGAGCACCACTGGTGCAACTTCGAGTGGGACAAGGACAAGTTTCCCGACCCGAAGGCGATGCTCACGCGCTTGAAGCAGCGCGGCATCAAGATCTGTGTCTGGATCAACCCTTACGTCGCGGAGTTCCCGAAGCTCTTCGCGGAGGGGCGCGACGCCGGGTACTTCGTCAAGGATGCGCGCGGCGACGTGTACCAGCGCGACGACTGGCAGCCGCAGATCGCGCTCGTCGACTTCACGAACCCGGACGCGGTGAAGTGGTACAAGGACAAGCTCCGCGCGCTCACGGCCATGGGCGTCGACTGCTTCAAGACCGACTTCGGCGAGCGCATCCCGGCAGACGCGGCGTATTTCGACGGCTCGGACCCCGAGCGCCTGCACAACTACTACTCGTACCTCTACAACGAGGCGGTCTACTCACTGCTCGAGGAGGAGCGCGGCAAGGGCGACGCGGTGGTGTTCGCGCGCTCGGCGACGGCGGGCGGGCAAAAGTTTCCGGTGCACTGGGGCGGCGACTGCGACGCCACTTTCGAGAGCATGGCGGAGACCCTACGCGGCGGGCTCTCGTTCGGGCTCTCGGGCGGCGCGTTCTGGAGCCACGACATCAGCGGGTTCAACGCGACCGCGACGCCGGAGCTCTACAAGCGCTGGGTCGCCTTCGGCCTGTTCTCGAGCCACAGCCGCCTGCACGGCGGGCACACGTACCGCGTGCCGTGGGTGTTCGACGAGGAGTCGGTGGACGTGCTCCGCCATTTCACCCGTCTCAAGATGAGGCTGATGCCGTACGTCTGGGCGCAGGCGGTGCAGGCGCACCTTCGGGGCACACCGGTTCAGCGCGCGATGGTCCTCGAGCTGCCGAACGACCCGGCTGCGGCCACGCTCGAGGCCCAGTACTTCTTCGGCGACTCGTTGCTGGTCGCCCCGGTGTTCGAGCCGGACCGGAGCCTGCGCTACTACGTTCCCGCCGGGCGCTACACCGATTTCGAGACGGGCAAGGTGCTCGAGGGCGGCCGCTTCTACGAGGAGCGCGAGGTGAGCCCGTTCCGGCTGCCGATCCTGGTGCGACCCGGCACGCTGCTCGTCCTCGGTCAGCACGAAGAGGGCCCCGAGTACGATTTCTCGCAGAACCTCACGCTCGAGCTCTTCGAGCTCGCGGACGGGGCGTCGGCGCGCGCCGAGGTGTTCGACGAAAAGGGCGAGCTCGCCGCGAGCTTCGAGGCCGAGCGTCGCGGCAAGACGCTGCGCTTCCAGGCCAAGGGCGGTCGGGACCTGCGAGTGCGGGTGCGAGGAATCGAGCTCGCCGGTTCGCCGGAAGGCGGCACGGTGATCGAAAGCAACGAGCTCGGGACGCTGCTCTCTTGGGATTCGGTGTCGCGAGCGCTCGTACTTCCGGTTGCGTGAGGCCGCGCTATGTTCCGGCCGCATGTCGTCCGAGCTCGAGGCCATCAAGAACTTCCGCCCTATCTCGGCTCGCCTGGCCACCGCCGGGCAGCCAACCGCGGAACAGGTTGAAGTCATCGCCCGAGCCGGCTTCCGAACGCTCGTGAACCTCGCGCTGCCGACCTCGGACGGCGCGCTCATCGACGAGGCGCGGGTCGCCATGCGCCACGGGCTCGAGTACCTGCACTTCCCGCTCGACTTCAAGGAGCCGGAGCTCGCGACGGCGCTCGAGTTCCTGCGCGCGCTCCGCAGCCGGGCGAGCCAGCCCGTGTTCGTCCACTGTGTGATGAACTACCGGGTCTCGGCGCTCGTCTACGCGCACCGCGTGGCCGTGCTGGGAGACGACGTCGGGAAGGCGCGGCGCGCCTTGCTCTCGGTGTGGGAGCCGAGCGAAGTCTGGAGGCGCATCATGGCTGACGCGGCGCGCCTGTCGCTCAGGCCGGTACACCTGGAGAGCGAGCGCCTGATCTTGCGCGAGGTGGAGCTCGACGACGCGATGCCGATGCAGGCCTACGCGGGCGACCCCGAGGTCTGCCGCTTCATGACCTGGGGCCCGAACACCCTCGAGCAGACGCGCGCGTTCTGCGCGAGCCAGCTCGACGTGCAGCGTGGTCGCGACCGGCGCGACTACGAGCTCGCCGTGATCGAGAAGTCGAGCCGTGAGCTCGTGGGCGGCGTGGGCCTTCGGGTGCGGAACACCGTGCAGCGAGAAGGCGACGTGGGGTACGTGCTGCGACGCGATCGCTGGGGGCAGGGGCTGACGGCGGAGGCGGTCACGGCGGCGCTCCGGTTCGGCTTCGGGGTGCTCGGTCTACACCGCATCTGGGCGACGGCGGACGCTCGCAATGTACAATCCACTAGGGTGATGGAGAAGGCGGGGATGCGGCGCGAGGGGCTCATGCTCAGGAGCCTGCACATGCAGGGCGCGTTCAGAGACACCGTGCTCTACGCGATCCTCGAGGACGAGTTCTGGAAGGCCGAGTCCCCGGAGATCTCGGGCTGAGCCAGGCGTCCGCGTAGCGAGCGCACGCCGATCTCGCCCTTGCCCTTGAGCTCTCGCAGCGAGGGCAACCCGAGCTCGTGGGTCGCTTCGAGGAGCTCCGCCACGCCTTCGGTGACCAGGATCTCGCCGCCTCGCGCCGAGGTCTCGAGCCGGCTCGCGACGTTCACGGCATCACCCCAGAGGTCGTACAGCAGGCGCTCCCTGCCGAGCACGCCCGCGACCACCTCGCCCCGAGCGAGCCCGATGCGCATGGCGAGCGGGCGGCCCCGCGCTTCGCCGAATCGCGTCGCGGCGGCTTGCATCGCCAGCGCCGCGTCCGCCGCGGCGACGACGTCGAGCGGAGAGGGCGCCAGGATGCCGCGCACGGCGAGGTAAGCGTCGCCCACCGTCTTGATCTTTTCGAGCGCGTACCGGCTCGCGATGGCGTCGAACTCCGAGAACAGCTCGTCGAGGAGATCGACCATCTCCGGCGCGGAGAGCTCGCTCGCCAGGCGCGTGAAGCCGACCAGGTCCGCGAGCAGGACGGTGACGTCGCGGTGCGCGTCGGCGATGCGGGTCTCACCGTTGCGCAGGCGCTCGGCGATGCGCGCGGGCAAGACCGCGTCGAGCAGCCGGTCCGACTTCTTGCGCTCTGCCTCGAGCCGCCGATTGGCGTGCTCGAGCTCCGTGCTCTGGCGCGCGATCGTCACGCGCTGGACGAAGGCGGTCGCCTTCCCGCCGTAGATCATGCGCGAGAAGAACAGGCAAGCCAGAGAGAAGCTCAGGCCGTTCACGAGCTGGCTGAAGGTGAGGGAGGGGCTCGCCGAGAAGTAGAGCTGACCTCCGACGAAGCTCCCGAGGCCCGACGCGAAGGCGAGCAAGGTCCAGCGCGTCTCGAAGGTGACGAAGAGCGCCGCGCCCAAATTGACGATCAAGAAGACCGTGATCCCGGCGCCGATCAGCTGATCGACCCCCGACAGCCAACCGCTCCACGGCAGGAGCACGAAGATCATCGAGTAGGCGGCGGCCGAGCGCACGCGCGGAGAACGCCTCCGCCCGAGCAGCGCGAGCGAGGTGACCGAGGCGAGCTCGATCAGGACGTGGAGCGCGAACAGCCACGCTTGCCAGCGCGCTTCCGCCGGAGCGAGCGCGCTCGCGTCGACGGTGAAGTCGCGGATCAAGAGCGGGACGTGTACCAGCGCGACCAGCAGAGAGAACAGGCGCATCCGCTCGACCGCCACAGCCCAGAGCTCGGCGTGGAAGGTCGAGCGCTCGGCCCGCGCTAGACGGACGATTCGCGATCCGAGGAGGGACGCAAGACCCCCCCTCGGGATCGGCGTGCTGGACAAGGTCCCGGAGTATACAGGGGCGTCCGCCGCTCAGGTTCGCGATCGCTCGACGAGCGAGGTGAGCCGCGCGACGGCCTTGTCGATCACGCTCTCGCTCGGACCAAAGGAGAAGCGGGCGTGGTGCTTGAAGCGTGAAGCCCTGCCCACGCGGCGGCCCCCGGGGTCGACGTCGAAGAAGTTTCCGGGGACCGTGATGACCTTCTCCGCGAGCGCGGCTCGAAACAATCCTTCGCCCGTGTTGAGGGGCGCCGGCAGGTTCGAGACGTTACCCCAGGCATAGAACGTGCCCTCGGGTTCGCGTTCGAACCGCACGCCGATGCGGCGCAGGCCGTCGATCATCTTGTACCGCTTCTTGCGGAAGGTTTCGCGGATTGCTTCGGCTTCCTGTCGCGCGTGCTCCGCGCTCAGCACCGAAAGCGCGGCGGCCTGCATGGGGCGCGAACCGCCCCCGTCCAGGAACGAGCCCGCGCTCGCGAGCGACTCGATCACCTTCTTCGGCCCGATGGTCCAGGTGACGCGCCACCCCGGGTAGCGCCAGTTCTTGGTCAGGCCGTCGAAAATCACGACCGGATCCTTCTCGACGTCCTCGACGAACTCCGCGGCGCTGATCACGGGCGGGCCGTCGCGCCAGATGTAATGCGAGTAAAACTCGTCGATCAAAAGCGAGCAGTCGAGCTCGCGCGCCGTCGCCACCCAGGAGGAGAGCTCCGGACCCATGATGACCTTACCGGTCGGGTTACACGGGTTCGAGAGCAGGAGCGCGCCGAGGCCTCGGCCCGCGATCTCGCGCCGGAGCTCGGCGAGCGAAAAGTCGTAGCCTCGCTCCGGGTCGAGCAAGATGGGGATAGGCGTGAAACGCCTGAAAATGTCGAGCAGCTCCTCGTACGCCGTGTAGTCCGGGAGAAAGTGGCCGAGGTGCACCTGGGCGATCGCGGCGCAAGCGCGCATGATGGACACTCGGCCGCCGCCGCAGACCGCGACATTTTCGGCACTGTATTTCGAGGGCAGGCCCCGCCGGAACAGGTCGTTGTACATGCCGGCGACCGCCTCCCGCACTTCCCAGAGCCCGGCGACCGGAGCGTATTCCTGATCGTTCGTGTGAATCGTCAAAGACTCGACGCGGGGTGGCGCGCCCAAAAGCGGGCCGGTTTCCGGCTGCCCCTGGCCCAGATTGCACCACTCGGGATCTTCCGGGCGAAACCCCGCGCGCTGGGCCTCGGTGGTGACGTAAATCACGCCCGTGCGAGGCACGGGGCGAAAGGCGCTAGGCGGACGTTCTGGCTCGGCTTCCCTGGTCATGCGGCCGCGAGCGTAAACTAGCGGACGGCTCGGAGCCAGGGTCCGGCCGGTACAATCCCTACTCGTCGTTCGCAAGACAGCGCGGACATCTTGAGCTAACTTGCCGAGCCATGCTTCGGCGCGCCGCGCTGGTTCTCGCGGTTGCTCTTTCGGCCCTGGGCTGCACGAACGACCCGTACCCGAAGGGTCACGCGGACGACAAGGTCCTCTACAGCGTCTTCGACGAGGCGCCGAAGACGCTCGACCCGGCGGTCGCGTACACGACCGTCGAGCACGACGTAACCGGGAGCGTCTTCGACACCCTGGTCGAATATCACTACCTGAAGCGGCCCTACGAGCTCATCCCCGGGCTCGCGGAAGCAGTCCCCGAGCCGGAGAACCTCCCGGACGGCAAGGTTCGGTACAGGTTCAAGCTGCGGCCGGAGCTTTTGTTTCAGAACGACCCGTGCTTCGAGCTCGGTGGCAAGGGCCGGAAGACGCGTCAGATCACCTCGCGCGACTTCGCGTTCGAGCTCAAGCGCATCGCCGATCCGGCCGTGAACTCGCCGGTCATCGAGTCGTTCGGCGCCATCGACGGCTTCGTCGAGTTCTCGAAGCGCCTGACCGAGCGCCGAAAATCCGATCCCGCCTTCGCCGCGCTGCCGGTGCACCTGCAGTACGAGCGCGTCGGCGAGCTCTCCGGCGTGAAGAGCAGCGACGACCTCGTGCTCGAGATCGTCCTCACCAAGCCGTACCCGCAAATCCTCTACTGGTTCGCGATGCCGTTCGCCTCGCCGCTGCCGTGGGAGGCCGTCGAGTACTACGACGGTGAAGAGGGGCGCGACGCGCTCGCGGATCACCCGGTCGCGTCGGGCCCGTACCTGCTCGCCAAGTACGACAAGCAGCTCCAGATCGTGCTCGAGAAGAACCCCAATTGGTACGGCGTGCGGCACCCGGAGTGGAAGGCTCCCGGCGCCACGTACCCGACCGAGGGCGCGCCCGGCGACGCGGAGGCGGGCCTGCTTCTTCCTCAATACGTCGGGCAGCCGCTGCCCTTCATCGAGCGCGTGGAGTTCCGGCGCGAGAAGGAGACCATCCCGACCTTCAACAAGTTCTTGCAGGGCTACTACGACACCTCCGGCGTCAGCAACGAGAGCTTCGACAAGGTGGTGAGAGACAAGGAGCTCTCACCCGAGATGAAGGAGATGGGCGTCAAGCTCAACAAGTCCGTGTTCGCCGGGACGTACTACCTCGGCTTCAACATGGACGACCCGGTGGTCGGAAGCGCCGGCGGCGAACGCTCGAAGAAGCTCCGTCAGGCCATGAGCCTGGCCGTCGACTTCAAGGAGTTCTCGCGCATCTTCCTGAATGATCGCGGCGTGCCCGCAGAGACCCCGATCCCGCCGGGCCTCTTCGGCTACGAGCCGGAGTACAGGAACCCCTTCCGCCAGGTCGATCTCGGCAAGGCGGCCAAGCTCCTCGTCGAAGCAGGCTACGCGAACGGCATCGATCCGAAGACCAAAGCTCCGCTCCACCTCACGTTCGACGTCGGCAGCACCGACTCCGACCGCCAGCTCCAGTTCAAGTTCTACACGAACGAATGGCGGAAGATCGGGCTCAACGTGACGGTCGAGGCCACGAGCTACAACAAGTTCCAGCAGAAGGTCCGGGACGGCGCGTATCAGATCTTCATCTGGGGTTGGATGGCCGACTACCCGGACCCGGAGAACTTCCTCTTCTTGCTGTGGTCGCAGATGGCGCGCAGCAAGAACAACGGCCCGAACACCGCGAACTTTTCCGACCCCGAGTACGACCGGCTGTTCTCGAAGATGAGCACGATGGAAAACGGCCCGGAGCGGCTCGCCATCATCCGGGAGATGCGCGGCATCCTCGAGGACCAGCGGCCCTGGATCGAGCTCTATCACCCCGAGAACTACGCGCTCTATCACCAGTGGCTCTTCAACGTGAAGACGCCCGGCCTGAGCCTCATCACCACCAAGTACCGGGACCTCGACCCGAAGCTCCGCGCCGAGAAGCGCCGCGAGTGGAACCAGCCGCGGATGTGGCCCGCCTACTTGCTCATCGCCCTCATCGCGGCGGTCGTGATCCCCGGCGTCCGAACGTTCTTGAGGGAGCGCCAATGACGGAACGGGAGGACGCCTAGGTGCTCGCTTACATCATCCGCCGGCTCGGTTACGGCTTGCTCGTCGTCGTCGGCGTGCTCGCGGTGCTCTACGCGCTCTTCTTCCTCATTACCTCGCCAGACGACATCGCTCGTAAGGCGGTGGGGGAGAAGGCTCCCGCGGCCGTAGTCGAGCAGTGGAAGGCGAACCACGGCTACGATCGCCCGCTCTGGCCGAAGTCGGGCGCCTGGACCGACAACCTCCTGGTGGACCACTTCCACCGCATGCTGACCTTCGATTTCGGCCGCAGCGACGCGGACGGCGTGCCGATCTTGACGCGCATCAAGGACGGAGCCGGGCCGAGCCTTTCGCTCACGGTACCGCTCTTCATCATCGGCGTCCTGATGTCGATCACGCTCTCGCTGTTCGTCGCCTTCTTCCGCGAGACCTACATCGACAAGGTCGGCGTGTTCCTGTGCGTGCTCGGGATGAGCTTGTCGATCTTGCTCTACATCATCGGCGGGCAGTTCTTGCTCGGCAAGTACCTGCGCTGGTTCCCGATCTCGGGCTTCGATCCTTCGCCGACCGTCATTGCGCGCTTTCTGGCGCTCCCGATCGTGGTGAACCTGATGGCGTCGCTCGGCGGCAGCGTCCGCTTCTACCGTACGGTCTTCGTCGAGGAGATCCACCGCGACTACGTACGGACGGCGCGCGCCAAGGGCGCGGGCGACGCTCGCATCATGGGCCGCCACGTGCTCCGGAACGCCATGATCCCGATCCTCACCAACGTGGTGATGGAGATCCCGTTCCTGTTCACCGGCGCCCTGCTCACGGAGGCCTTCTTTGGCATCCCTGGCCTCGGGGCGATGACCGTGGACGCCATCTTCGGCAACGACTTCTCGACGCTGCGCGCCATGGTCTACATCGGCGCGCTGCTCTTCATTTTCGGGCAGATCCTGACCGACATCAGCTACAGCATCGCAGACCCGCGCGTGAGGCTCGAGTAGATGGAAGAGCATCGAGTCGCGAACGTCGTCGTCTTCCTGCTGCTCGCCGGCGGCGCGGGGATCGTGCGCTTCGTGCACAAGAACCGCATCTGGCGCGAGGCGGCCCAGCAGCTCTGGCGCAGGCGCCGCTTCTCGATCCTGGTGCTCGCCCTCTACGCCTTCGTGGCGCTGCTCGACTCCGTCTCGTGGAAGGGCGGCGCGGTCTCCGGCTCCGACGCGGTCGCCCAGCACGAGGCGCGCAGCGTCCTCGACCGCGCCTTCACGGACACGAGCGAGAAGAGCTACTCGGCGCCGTTCGCCGACGTCGAGTTCACCGGGAAGGCCAAGCTCAGGAAGCCGGGCACCCACGTGCTAGGGACCGATCAACTGGGCCGCGACGTGCTCTACCTCACGCTGAAGGGCGCGCGGGTCGCGATCTTGATCGGCGGGCTCACGAGCTTGATCGCGATCCCGCTCGCGCTCCTGTTCGGGGTGAGCGCCGGTTACTTCGGCAAGTGGATCGACGACATCGTGTTTTTCATGGTGAGCACGCTGGCGTCCATCCCGAGCATCCTATTTTTGATCGCGCTCATCATGGCGCTCGGTAAGAGCACCCTGAACGTCTGCATCGCGCTCGGGGTGACGAGCTGGGTCGGCTTCTGCCGGCTTTCGCGCGGCGAGACCTTGAAGCTCCGGGAGCTCGACTACGTGCACGCGGCGCGCACGCTGGGCGTGCCCGAGTGGAAGATCATCTTCCGCCACATCGTCCCGAATTTGATGCACCTCGTGGTGATAACCTTCGTGCTCCTGTTCTCGGGCCTCGTGCTCACGGAGGCGGTCCTCGCGTGGCTCGGCATCGGCGCGGACGGGAGCTGGGGCCAGATGATCGCGCAGGCCAAGAACGAGCTCTCGCGTGAGCCCATCGTTTGGTGGAACCTGATCGCGGCGGGCGTCGCGCAGTTCGGGCTGCTCCTCGCGGTCAACTTCGTGGGCGACGCCGTGCGCGACGTGCTAGACCCCCGCACGCTGAGAGAGAACCTGTGAGTCAGCTGCTCGACGTTGCGGGCCTCAAGGTCACCTTCCCGATGGAGTCCCCCGTCGGGGATCGCGAGGCGCGTCGCGGACGCGCTCCCGTGGTGGACGAGATCTCGTTCCAGATCGCCGCGGGGGAGGTGCTGGCGCTCGTCGGTGAGTCCGGCTCGGGCAAGTCGATGACCGCGCTCTCGCTCTTGCGCCTGGTGCCGAAGCCCGGGCGCATCGAGGGCGGCACGGTCCGGCTCGGTGAGCGCGATCTCCTGTCGCTCGACGTCGACGCGATGCGCGGCGTGCGCGGCAGCGACATCTCGATGATCTTCCAGGAGCCGATGACGAGCCTGAACCCGGTGGTCCGGGTGGGCGATCAGGTCGTCGAGGCGGTGCTGCTGCACGAGAAGATCAGCGAGAAGGCGGCGCGCGCTCGGGCGCTCGAGCTGTTCAAGAGGGTCGGCATCCCGGACCCGGCGGCCCGGCTCGACGCCTACGCGCACCAGCTCTCGGGCGGCCTCAAGCAGCGCGTCATGATCGCGATGGCGCTGTCCACGCGGCCCAAGCTCCTGATCGCCGACGAGCCCACCACGGCGCTCGACGTGACCATCCAGGCTCAGATCCTCGAGCTCCTGCGCGAGCTCCAAGAGGACTACCAGGCCGCCATCCTTCTCATCACCCATGACTTGGGCGTGGTGAACGAGCTCGCGGATCGCATCGCCGTCATGTACACGGGGCGCATCATCGAGACCGGCACCCGGCTCGAGGTCTTGAAGGGCGCGCGCCACCCCTACACGCAGGGGCTCTTGAGCTCGATGCCCGCGCTCGCCAAGCGCGGCGAGCCGCTGAGCGAGATCAAGGGCGTGGTCCCCCCGCCCAGCAAGTGGCCCAAGGGCTGCCGCTTCTGCACGCGCTGCCCGCGCGCGTTCGAGCCCTGCGATCACATCGTGCCCGGGCACACGTTGCTCTCCTCCTCGCACTGGGCCGACTGCCACGCGGTGGAGCGCGACCTTCGAACCTCTGCCGATCACGCCTCGGAGGTCAAGTGAGCGAGCCTCTCCTCAGGGTGAAGAACCTCCGCACCTGGTTCCCGATCAAGCAGGGCCTGTTCAAGAAGACGGTGGGCCACGTGCGCGCCGTGGACGGCGTGGATTTCTCGATCGAGCGCGGCAAGACGCTCGCGCTCGTGGGCGAGTCGGGCTGCGGCAAGACCACCGTCGGCCGCTCGCTGTTGCGGCTTCTGCAGCCCACCGAGGGCGAGGTCTGGTTCGAGGGCAAGGACCTGCTCAAGCTGTCGCCCGCCGAGCTCCGCGCGGTTCGGAAGAACCTGAGCATGGTCTTTCAGGATCCGATGACGAGCCTGAACCCGCGGCTCCGGGTGCGCGACATCGTGGCCGAGGGTATGGAGTCGTTCGCCATCGGCAAGACCGAGGAAGAGCGCACGGAGCTCGTGGTGCAGGCGCTCAAGCGGGTGCGGCTCGATCCGGACCACCTCTACCGCTTCCCCCACGAGTTCTCGGGCGGGCAGCGCCAGCGCATCGGCCTCGCGCGAGCCCTGGCCGTTTCGCCCAAGCTCGTGATCCTGGACGAGGCGGTCTCGGCGCTCGACGTCTCGATTCAGGCGCAGATGTTGAATTTGCTCGCCGAGCTCCGCGACGAGCTCGGCCTCACGTACCTGTTCATCACGCACGACCTCTCGGTGGTGAAGTACCTGGCCGACGACGTGGCCGTCATGTACTTGGGTCAGATCGTGGAGATCGGCCCGTCCGAGCGCGTGTTCGCGAAGCCCGAGCACCCCTACACGCAGGGCCTCCTGGCCGCGGTGCCTTCGGCGGATCCCGAGAAGCGCGGCTTGCGCGCGCAGGTGCTGGGCGACGTGCCGTCACCGGCGAATCCGCCTTCGGGCTGCCGCTTTCACACGCGCTGCCCGAAGGTGTTCGACCGCTGCCCGAAAGAGGCGCCGCCGCTCTACGACGTTGGGCTCGGCCAGAGCCGCTGCTTCCTCAACGACCCCGCCGGCCCCGCTGGCCCCGACGCCTGAGCGAGAAGCCCGCCAGCGTCACGAGGCCCACGCCCAGCGCGAAGCCCGCGCCGCGTGCGCGTGTGGTTCGACAACCGCAGCCGCCGTCGTCCTCGCCGTCGTTAGAGGCGGCGGAGCCTCCCGAAGCGCCCGAGCCCGCGCTCGCTCCCGCTCCGTTCGCACCGCCCGTCGCAGCGGAACCACCGGACGCGTTCGAACCACCGGACGCGTTCGAGCCGCCGGACGCGTTCGAGCCCCCGGAGCCGCCCGTGCCGGGCTCGCAGGTCTCGGGGCTCTTCGGCGAGATCCGCACGATCTCTCCGGCCGTGACGTTCGCATAGTAGACGGCGCCGTCAGGGCCCAGCGCGAAGTGAACCGGGCCTCCGGCTCGCTCGACGATCTGCTCGCGCGTGCCCGGGACGATTCCGTCGCGCGCCTCGTTCACCTCGACGATGAACACGTGGTTGCGGGAGTGATCACCGAAGAAATAGCGACCACGAAACTCCTCGGGCCACGAGCAGTCGTCGAGGATGAAGCCGCCCGTGATCGACGCGCAGTCGCCGTCCATGGGCGCGTCCTCGTCGTGCGAGCAGAAGTAGGCCGGGTCGACGCAATCCCCGACGTCCGGCTCGATTTCCGTGCACTTGCTCGCGGGAGCCCCGGATTCGCCTTCTCGATAGGGCCAACCGTAGTGTTTGCCGCCCTCGGGCCCGACGATGTCGATCTCCTCGTAGGTGACCTCGCCCACGTCGCCGACCCAAAGGTTGCCGGTCACCGGATCGGTCCAGATGCGCCAGGGGTTGCGAAATCCCCAGGCCCAGACGTCTTCTCGCGGCGCGCCGGTGGTCGTGGGTTCGGCGCCGCACGTCGCGCCGCAGGCGGTCACTTCGCTCTCGCCCACGAGCGGATTGTCCGCAGGGATGGAGCCGTCGAGCGCGACGCGGAGGATCTTGCCGTTCCCGTTGGTGAGGCAGGTGCCGAAATAGTTGCCGACCACCATCGACTCCGGAGGCGCGCCGCTATTGCAACCCGTGTCACCCACTCCGATGAAGAGGTGCGTCTGGTCTTTGTCGAGCGCGAGCGCACCGCCGTCGTGGTTCGCAGGCCCACGGAGGCCTCTCACCAAGACTTCTTCGCTCCCGAGGTCGAGCTCGTTGTCGGTGCCGAGCTCGACGCTCACCACGCGGTGGCGATCCTCGTCCGTGCCGTCCTCAGCGGAGTAGTAGAAGAAGAGCAGGCGGTTGTCCGCGAAGTCGGGGTGCGGCAAGACGTTCAAGAGGCCCTTCTCGCTCTCCGTGTCCACGGAGAATCGACCGGCTTCGATCACCTCGCCCGCAGAGTTGCGCAATTTGACGGCGCCGCCCTTCTCCGTGATGACCATGGTCCCGTCGGGGAGGAACGCGAGGGCGGTCGGTTCGGTCAGCCCCTCCACGTAGTCCTCCAGGTTCAAGAGATCGCTGGGATCTCCAGGTGCGAGCTCCTGCGCCCAGGTGCCCTCCGGGGCGAAGGCAAGCGACAGTCCGAGCACGAGACCCAGGCACGTTTTCTGCGGACGCATGGGAACCTCCGAGCGGAAAAGGGTAAGCCGAATCCCGACTGTAAGTCGAGCCGCGTCGGCGCCGTTCCTCCTTCAAGATGACCCGACGATACCGTTTGCCCTGCGCGGCGCTCGTGCTGTCCTTCGCGACCACGATGGGGTGTAAAGCGAATGACGAGGCTCCGGCGCAGATTTCGGCCGCGCCTCGAGCGCCCGCTCGAGTGGAAGAGAAGGCGGGGGCCGACGCTTCGCGCGCAGGCGCGGCGAGCGATCAGGCGCGCAAGGTCATCCGCAAGGCGGAGCTGACGCTCGAGGTAGAGAGCGTCGCGAGGGCCCACGAGCGAGCCGTCTTCATCACCGAACGGAGCGGCGGCTATCTCGCCGGCGCGGATCGAGCGAGCGCGAACCAGACCGTCGAGTCCCAAGAGTGGAGCACCCTCTCGCTCAAGGTCCCCTCGCAGAAGCTCACCGCGGTGCTCACGGAGCTCCGCGGCCTCGCCGCTGGTGCCGTCACCGAACACGTCGGGTCCGAAGACGTCACGGACGAGGTGCTCGACATCGAAGCGCGGCTCCGGAACCAGCGCCGCTTGGAGGAGCAGCTGCTCGAGCTCTCGAAGACGGCGACCAACGTCGAAGGCGCCCTCAAAGTGCATCAGGAGCTCTCCAACGCGCGCGGTGAGATCGAGCGGCTCGAGGGGCGTCAGCAGTTCCTCGAACGTCAGACGAGCATGGCTTCGATCGAGCTGCGACTGCGAGACGTACCGCGACCGAGGGTCGCGACCGACACTATCGGAGCGAGCGTCTCGCGCGCCTATCACGACTCCCTGGCCGTGGGCTCGAGCATCGTCATCGGTGGGATCCGCCTCGTGGGCGTCATGGTTCCGGTCGCGCTCTTGATCGGGCTACCCGGCTTCTTGTCCGTGCTCGCGTTACGTAGGATCTGGCAATGGCGCTCCTCGCGCCGGCGCCACGCCCTCTCGGGAGCGGGGGCGTGAAACCTGCGCTTCGCTCGCTCGCCGTGAATCGAAGCGGCTAACCCGAGCCGCCCTGGCCGCCGGCGTCCGCCCCTCCTTCGGAAGGGACCTCGCCACCGCCGCCGCCTTCTCCGCCGGAAGCATCACCGCCGGTTCCGCCGCTCCCGCTCGGGTCTTGAC
>JAEZYO010000655.1 GCA_023419055.1 Pseudomonadota bacterium
GTGTTCTCTAGTGTCTTTTTCATCGGGGCGGCACGCGCCGCCCCGCTCGCGCGGAACTGACGCGCTTCGCGATCCTCGAAGGAGGAAATTCCGCGGGGCTCCACCCCACGCGGCCGCTTCGCGGCGAGCAACACCGGCTCAAACCGTTTGTCGCTCTAGAGCTTCAGCTTGAGGCGGGAAATCAGCTGCAACGCCTCGAGTCCCGTCATGCGGTCGACGTCGAGCATCCGGAGCGTCTCCACGACCTCGGCGCGAGTGCGATCTTCGGCTCCCCGCGAGCCGAAGAGCTGGAGCTGATCATCGTTGCGGCGCTTCTCGCCGCGGCGGGCTGCTTTTTCGATGTGGCCTCCGGCCTCGAGCGTACCGAGGAGCGCGTGCGCGCGCGCGAGCACCGACTCCGGCAGGCCCGCGAGCTTGGCGACCGCGACGCCGTAGCTGCGGCTCGCAGCGCCGCGCACCACTCGGTGCAGGAACACGACCTCACCGTCCACTTCACGCGCGCTGACGCTGTAGTTGGCGGCGTGCTGGCTGCTCTCCGAGAGGGCCGTCAGCTCGTGGTAGTGGGTCGCGAAGAGCGCTCGACACCCGACGACCTCGTCGAGGTACTCGGCGACCGCCCAGGCGATGGCGAGCCCGTCGAACGTGCTCGTGCCGCGGCCGAGCTCGTCGAGAATGACGAGCGAGCGGCTCGTGGCTCCGCGCAGGATCTCCGCGGTCTCACGCATCTCCACCATGAAGGTGGACTCGCCGCGGGCGAGGTTGTCGCTCGCGCCCACGCGCGACAGCACGCGATCGACCACGCCGATCCTCGCCGAGCGGGCCGGCACGTAGCTGCCCATCTGCGCGAGGATGACCGTGAGCGCGAGCTGGCGGAGGAGCGTGCTCTTGCCGGCCATGTTGGGCCCGGTGATGAGCCACAGCCGCTCTTTGGCGAGGTTGAGGTCGACGTCGTTCGGGACGAAGCGGCCCACGGCCGCCAGCCGCTCGACCACCGGGTGCCTCCCGTCGCGCACCGTGAGCACGTCGGACGCGTCCACGTTGGGGCGGCAGTAGTCGTAGCGGTGCGCGACGTCGGCGAGCGCAGCGGAAACGTCCCAGCGAGCGAGGCGCGCCGCGAGCTCGCGGATCCGTTCGCTCTCCGCGCCCGCGCTGGTCACGAGCCCCTTCAAGAGGTCGAGCTCGCGCTCGCGATGGCGCTCCTCGGCGTGCGTGATCTTGTCGGCGAGCTCGTCGAGCTCGTCCGTCGAGTAGCGCTCGCCCGTGGCCACCGTCTGCTTGCGGCGGAAGTGCTCCGGCACGCGCCCCGCCTGGCCGCGGCTCACCTCGATGTACCAGCCGAAGACGCGCGTGTAGCGCACCTTGAGCGTGCTCACCTGCGTCTGCTGACGAAGGCGCGCCTCGAGCTCCACCATGCGCTCGGCGCCGCTCTGCTTGAGCGCGTCGAGCTCGTCGAGCTCGGCGTCGTAGCCTCGCCGGAAGATCTGCGAGTCCTTCGGTTGAGCGGGCGGACGCTCGACGAGAGCGCGCTCGAGCGCCTCCGCGAGGTCCGCCACCACGTCGACGGGCCGAGCCGCGAGCCCGAGGGTCTCGCCGAGCAGCGGATCGTTGACGGCAGAGAGCACCGAGACGGCGTTCGCCGCCGCCTTCAGGCCGTCACGCAGCGCGCCGAGGTCGCGCGGCGTCGCCTCTCCGAGCGCGGCGCGCGTGCTCAGGCGCTCGAGATCGCCGACTCCGTCGAGCGCACCTCGCAGGTCCTCGCGCAAGCGCGGGTTCTGAACGAAGAGCTCCACCTGGTCGAGGCGGCGCCGGATCCGCTCCACGTCCACGAGCGGTCCGAGCAGGCGTCGGCGGAGGAGCCGCGCCCCGGCGGGCGTCACCGTGGCGTCGATCACGCCGAGCAACGTCGCCTGCTTGTTGCCCGAGACGCTCTCGACGAGCTCCAGGTGCGACTGCGCGGTGCGATCGATCACGAGGAGGTTCGACGGATCCCAATCGGCGACGCGCCTCACCGGCAGGTCGACGCCGGGGTTGCACTCCCGGGCGAACCGCAAGGCCCGCGCGGCGGCACGGCGCGCGGCGCGCGGCAAGACCTCGGCCTCTCGCGAGAGCGGGCCGAGCGCCGCGGCGACGTCGGCGTCGCTCAGCGAACGATCCCGACGAGAGGCCGTCACTCCGAGCGCCCTCACCGAGGCTTCGAGCGCAGCGCGCGCGGGTTCGTCTCCCTCGGAGCCGATCAAGATCTCTCGCGGCGCGGCTCGCGAAATCTCGGCCAAGACGGCTGCAGCGTCCGGCAGCGCCGCGGCGCGAAGCTCTCCGGTCGAGACGTCGAGCAGCGCGATCGCCGCCTCGCTCTCGGTGGCGTCGACGGCGGCGAGGAAATTGTTGTTCCCTGCGACGAGCTGATCGCGATCCGTCACCAGGCCCGGAGTCACCACGCGGACGACCTCGCGCGGCACGATGCCCTTCACCTTGGACGGGTCCGCCATCTGCTCGCAAATGGCGACCTTGTGTCCGAGCTCGAGCAGGCGCGCGAGGTACGAGTGGGCCGCGTGGTGCGGCACCCCCGCCATCGGGATTTCGTCCGGCTTCCCGCGGTTACGGCTCGTGAGCGTGAGGTCGAGCAGGCGCGCGACGAGCACCGCGTCGTCCCCGAACATCTCGTAGAAATCGCCGAGACGAAAGAAGACGATCGCGTCCGGGTAGGCACGCTTCGCCGCGGCGTGCTGCTGCATGACGGGCGTGGCGCGAGCGCTCATGACCGACCGACCGCTATCAGAAGAAGGCTGCTTCGACGCGCAGGCTGTCCAGGCTGAAGAGCGCGAGCCCGAGCGTCGACGCGTCGACCACGGCGAGGTGCTGCAGCTCGGGGAGGTACAGCATCGACTGGGGCGAGACGTTCGAAGCCTCGCTCAGGAGCGACATGGCGAGCGGGGTGAACCCTCCCGTCACTTGCCACGAGAACACCATCCCTCGCTGGCTCGCGTCCGCCCCGCGGTACACGACCAACCTTGCGTTCAGGGAGTCGAGGATGCACGCCGATCCGGGGCCACCCGGCTCCACGGAACCCGCCTCGTTCTCGGGATCGTACAGGCACACCGGCGGCCCGCAGCCCCCGGCGGTCGGCGCGAAGCAGTCGCTCGTGTCCGCCGGACCCACCGGGCACACCTCGTCTTCCGCGACCTCGGACTCGGGGCACTCGGCACCGGGCGCACGCGAGAGCTCGAACACACGGCTCTGGTAGTACTTCTTGCGAGGATCGCAGTCGCGTTCGCAGCGGAAGCTGCCGTCCGCCTGCTCGCGCGCGATCACGTCGTGACGGAAACCCGAGCCCGACCCCATCAAGACCCACTGCTCCGCCGCTCGAACCGTGTAGGCCGCGCCGGCCGGGAAGCAGCAATCGATTTGCGCGGCGAGCTCGTCGCGCGCCTCGTCGCTCGGGTACTCGCGCGGCTCGACCACGAGGTGATCCTGATAGGCCTCGAGGATCCGCAGATCACGGAGCGGCGAGAGCTGGCGCGCGTCCGACTCGCCGAACTGGCTCTCGCAGAAATCGCGCGAGCAGGAAGCAGCACGCGGAGAACGCCAGTAGACGTCGTCTTCGTCGAGGAAGCCGCCGGTGATCTGCACGTAGTCCGCGTGTTGCCGCGCGAAGGTCTCGAGCTCTTCGCCTTCGAGGCCGAAGCGCTCGGCGGCGAAGCTCCGCATCAGGTCGACGCTGTACACGCCACCGTCGCAGTAGTTCGCCGTGGCGTCGTCGAGCCGCGCGTTCACCGCGTCGAAGAACCCGCTCTTCAGCACGCCCATGATCGCGCCTTCGTAGGTGAGCGAGAAATTCTCGTTCGCCGCGTAGCCGCGCGGCTGGACCAGCGGGAGCACGAGCGAGTTTTGCTCCGCGGTTACGGGGTTCTTGTCGAGCGTCGCCGCCTCGGGGCCGGACCCGTAGAGCTCCGAGCCAACGTAGACCATCGCCGGCTGCGGCTTTTCGGGCGTGAGCGGATCGAAGTCCACTGCGAGGAGCTTCGGTCGTCCCTCGAGAGTGGTCGGACTCGACGTGTCCGGGCTACTGAACTGGGGGAACGCCCGAAGCGACGGAGCACGCACCCCGACCTCGGGGCTGTTCGCCAGCGGCTGCGCGGCGCGCACTCGGTGCGGCTCCACCACCGAGCAGCTCACTTCGTTGCTCACGGTCGGTGACCCGTCGGGCAGCCCGTCCCTGGTCAGGTACTCGGGAAGATCGACGTCGCCGATGCACCCCCGGAAGTCGGCCACCGGCTCCGGGTTGGTCTCGACGGGGCGCCGGCACGGAGCGTCGAAATCATCGACGTCGATGACGACCACCTGCCCGCTCGAGAGGAGCACGAAGCCGAAGACGCCCCGCAAGAGCGTGGGGCGCGCGCCCGACGTAAAGTCCGGAGTCGGCTGGTATTCACTACCGGGAGCCGGCGCGTCCGGGCGCGGGTCACACGAAGTGCCCGTCACGGCCACCCCGCTCGCGTCGCTTTGGGGGAGGTCGCGCAACGCGAAGCCGACGTCCACGGCCGGCACGAGGAAGCCGATGCGATCCGCAGGCTCGAGCGGCAAGCGCGGCGAACCGGGGCGAACGATCGGCGTGCGGAGGCTCGACCCCGGGCTCACGTCGAACACCATCACGCTCGCTCCGGGCGTGTCGAGCTCGTCGATGGCGTAAAGGAAGCGCTGATTCTTCGGCGTGACCGGGCTTACGGCGAGCTTCCCCGTCTGAACGACGCGGTCCGGCGACTCGTGCGATTCGGGCAAGAGCGGCGCAAGCTCGCTGATGGAGCAGGGAG
>JAEZYO010000727.1 GCA_023419055.1 Pseudomonadota bacterium
TCTCGTCGAGGAACAGGGTGCCGCCGCGCGCCCGCGCGAAGCGCCCTTCCCTCCGGGCCACCGCGCCCGTGAAAGCCCCCCGCTCGTGCCCGAAAAGCGCGGCCTCGAGGATACTCTCCGGGAGCGCGGCGCAGTTGACGGCCACGAACGGGCCGTCACGCCGCGCGCTCTTGCCGTGGATGAAGCGCGCGAGGAGCTCCTTGCCCGTGCCGCTCTCCCCGAGGACGAGGACCGTCGCGCTCGAAGGCGCCGCCTGGGTCGCGACGTCGAGCACGTGCCGGAGCGCGGGGCTCTGCCCGACGATCTCGCGCGTGGTGAGGAGCTTCAGCTCTTGCTTCAGCGACCGGTTCTCGACCAGCAACGACTGCCGCTCCGCTGCCTTGCGCACGCTCTTCACGATCGTCATGCGCTTGAGCGGCTTCTCCACGAAATCGTACGCGCCCTCACGCATGGCCTGCACGGCGGTCTCCACGGTGCCGTAAGCGGTCATCATGACGAGCTCGGTGTCGGGCGATACCTCTTTCAGCGCACGGAGCAGCTCGAGACCGCTCGTCCCCGGCATCATCAAATCCGTGAGGACCACCTGAACCCGGTGTTTGCGCACGATCTCGAGCGCGCTCTTCGCGCCGTCGGCGGCGAACACGCGGAAGCCCTCGCGCTGGAAGATCTTTTGCAGCGAGGTGAGGTTGCTGGGCTCGTCGTCGACCACGAGCACCGTGACCTCCGGACCGAGCGCGGGGGCAGGATCGGAGCCGGGGGACAGTTCGTCAGAAGCCGAGGACAAGTTGTCTTCCACGTTTGCCACCCTGTCAGAGCTTGGACCCATTGTCAAAGTGGTGGCAAGAATGCAGAACCACTCGAGTTTATTCCACGCGCCGGCACATTTGCCTCCCGGCTTGAGGCCCCAAAGGGCTCGCCGGTAGGCTGCGGCGGTTGGACTCGCTCGCGCCCGCCTCTTACGAAGCCGTGCCTTACGACGCGAAGCCGATCGCGGCCACCGATCCCGATCGAGCGTCGGTGATCGGTCGCCTCTTCGGGATCGAGACCGCGAACGTCGCGCGCGCTCGGGTGCTCGAGCTCGGCTGCGCCGAAGGTACGAACCTGCTCGCGCTGGCCTCCGCCTACCCCGAGGCGAGCTTCATCGGCATCGATTTGTCGTCAGCGCTGCTCGACTTCGCTCGCTCGTCGCTCTCCGAGCTCGCTCTCGACAACGTGCGCTTCGAGCAGGGTGACATCAGCGACCTTCCAGCGCGAAGCGGCGAGTTCGATTTCGTCATCGCGCACGGCGTCTACTCTTGGGTGCCGGCCACGGTGCGCAACGCCCTGTTCGCAGGGATGCGGCGACTGCTCGCTCCGCGAGGAGTCGGCTACGTGAGCTACAACGTCTACCCGGGCTGCCACGCGCTCGAAGCGGTGCGCCAGATCGGGACGTACTTCGCCGAGCGCAGCGAGAGCCCGGTCGCGACCCTCGACAACCTGCGCGAGGTGTCACGCATTTTCTCCGTCGGCCTCTCCCCGGATCGCAGCGCAACCTCTGTCTTGAAGGAAGAGTTCGGGCGGGCGGCGAGCGCCGACAATGCCTTGCTGGCTCATCACTTCTTCGGTCGAACGAGCGACGCGGTCTACTTCCATCGCTTCGTCGAGCAAGCTCGCGATCACGGGCTCGAGTATCTGGCCGACGCGTTCTTGCACCTCTCCAACCCGGCGCGCCTCGACCTCGAGGGACAGAAGGTCTTGAAGCGGTTCGGCACGGACGTCGTGCGCTCGGAACAATGCATCGACATCTTGACCGGCACCCCGTTCAGGCAATCCCTCCTCGTGCGCGACGATCTCGACTTCCGGCGTGAGCTCAAGCCAGATCCCGTCACCTCCTTCTTCATCGGCTGCGACGCCAAGCTGGAAGACGAGGTCGATCTCGCGCCGAACGTGCCGATGCGCTTCTCGTTACCAGGTCAGAGCGCGGCCACGCTCTCCTCACCGCTCAACAAGGCCATGCTCCTGCACCTCATCGAGGCCGCGCCGGAGCAAGTCGCGTTCGAGGACCTCGGTGTTCGCGCGGCGGTTCAGGTGCACGAGGCAGGCATCCCCGTCGACGCGGCTCGCGTGGAGCAGAGCCTCTCGGAAGCCCTACTCGGCCTGTACGTTCGCGGGTTCGTGCACTTTCGGACCACCCCGCTCGGTTGCCTGCGCAAGCCCGGCTTGCGCCCGAAGGCGCTCCGCTTCGCTCGGCACCAGGCGTCGCACGGCAGGCTCGTCACCAACCGACTGTTCGTGCCCGCGCCCCTACCCGGCAGAGCGCGCCTCCTCCTCGAGCTCCTGGACGGCACTCGCGACCGAGCGAGCCTCTTCGATCACTGGCGGGCGCTCGTAGGCTCCCTCGATCCCGCGCTCGATCGCGAGTTCTCGGCGTACCTCGACCATTTCGGGAAGCTCGGCCTGCTCGAGGCCTGAGCGCTGCTCAGCGCCGCCCGACGACGCGCCGAATCTGCCTCGCGAGCTCATCGCTCGAAAAAGGCTTGTGGAGGAAGACGTCCGCGATCCTGGCCGCGCTCGAGTCGGGCTCGGCGTACCCGGACCAGAGGATCACCTTGCCGTCGGGGAAGGTGCTCCGAAAGCCCTCGATCAACTGGCGAGCCGGCGCCCCGGGCATGACGCTGTCCGAACACAACGCGTGAATGGGCTCGCGATGCCGCCGCGCGACGAGCAGCCCCTCCGAGGCGTCCGAGGCCTCCAGCACCTTGAACGCGTGCCGCTCGAGGCCGCGCTGGAGCGCGCGACGCACCCCCTGATCGTCGTCGACGATCAGGACGGTGAGCTCCTGGCGCTCGGGTCGCGGCTCGGATTTCGGCGCAGCGCCCGACGTCTCCTCGGCGACCGGCAAAAAGAGCGAGATCGCCGTGCCGCGTCCGAGCTCGCTCCTCACCTCCACCCGACCACCGAGCTCCGTCACGAACTCGCGGACCGTGGCCAGACCGAGCCCGGTGCCAGCCGCCGCCTTGGTCGTGAAGAACGGCTCGAAGAGCCTGGCCTTCACCTCCTGGCTCATCCCGACGCCGGTATCCGCGACCTCGAGCACCGCTAGCGGCCGGCCGTTGCCGCGCTCCGCTTCGCTCGCCTCCCGCACCGAGAGCGTGAGTTTCCCTCCGTCGCGCATGGCGTCGCGAGCGTTCAAGGCCAGATTCGTGATCGCCCGCTGGAGCTGCCCTTCGTTCACGAGCACCGTCGGATCGGCCAGGCGCTCCAAGGTAAGCTCGATGTTGCGAGGGAGGACGCGCGAGAGGATCGTGGCCATGCGCTCGACCAGGGGCAGGAGGCGCTCGGGGCGCGTGCCCGTGGAGGCGTGCGGACCGAACGCGCGCAGCTCGCGCGTCGTCGCCGCTCCCTGCGTGGCCGCCGCTCGGATCGCGTCGAGCGCGAGGCGGCTCTGCTCCGAAAACTCACCATATTCTTCGAGCTCGTCCACGCTCGCGAAGATGACGAGGAGCGCGTTGTTGAAGTCGTGCGCCATGCTGCTCGAGAGCCGGCCCAGGATCTCGAGCTCCTGTGCTTTGCGGAACGCTGCCTCCCGCAAGCTCATCCTCTCGCGCAGGCGCTCCTTCTCCCGCTCTTCCTCCAAGAGGCGCTCGAGTGTGCGCGTCTTGTCGATCAAGAGCTGCTCTGCTTGGCCGACCAGGTAACTTATCCCCACGACGCACGCCATGGCGCCCATGAAAAAGATCGCCGCGACTCGCAGGACCACGACCCCGCGAGAGGCATCGAGCATGGTCGCCCAGTCGCCGACGCGCGTCACGAGACCCGCGCGCTCGAGGAGCGGGACGGCGACCAGGATCGCCGTCGATCCGATCGCTGCAGTGAACCCTCCCGCTCGCCCGAAGAGCAGCGTGGCCATCCAGACGGCCATGCAGAGGCCGACGAGCGCGTTCGGAGCGAAGCCGAGGTAGGAGAGCCCGATGATGCAAGCCAGGTAGAGGCTCGCGAAGAGCGCGCCCGCTCGCTCCGGGAACTCGAGTTTCGGCAACAGGAGACCGAGCAGCGACAGCGCCAGCGTTCCGAAGAGCAGGACCTCCGAAACGCGCGGCAGCAGTCCCTGGACGAGGGTGAGCACCGAGGCGACGCCGATGGCCGCGAAGTTCGCCCAGCCGAGCCCGCGCAACATGCGCTCGCGCCACGTCTGGCGCTCGCTCGCCAGGTCGTTCGGCGCCTCCGGCGGGTACCCGTTCCCTCGGCTCTCCTCGAGCATGGATCCCGGTACTAGCCCGGCCGAGCCGCGGGTGGAAAGCGCCCGCCCCCGCAGGCGCCCGGATCGCCAGAAACAGCGCCGACGCGCTCCTGCCGCGCGCCGGCAAAGCGCGAGGCCACTCCCGGAAAAGCGCGCCGTGGTGAGGTGCTCGCCATGCGGAACCGTGAACTCGGAGCGGTTTCGATCCTCGCCGCACTCACCCTCTTAGGTTATTCCGCGTGCGCTGCCGGAGCGGGCGGAGACGACCCCTACCCGGGCCCATCCGTCGGCGGAACGAGCGGCGGAGCCGCGGCGGTCGCCGGGGCGGGCGGAGACGATCCCGAAGCAGCAGGAGCCGGTGGCGAGGAGCCCGATCCAGGAATCGACCTGGGTGGAGCGCCGAGCTCCATGGGCGGAGCCGACGGCGTCGAGACCTGCGCGGCCGCCGTGTCGAAGGCGGAGCGGCTGCCGCTCGATCTCTACCTCATGCTCGATTCATCGGGCTCGATGAGCGCAGGGGCGCCGGAGGGCGGGACGAAGTGGGAGGCCGTCAAGGGTGCCCTCGAAGGCTTCATCACCGACGAGTCGTCGAGCGACATCGGCGTCGGCCTCCAGTACTTTCCCGTCGATCACCCGGACGTCCCCGAGACGTGTACGACCAATGACGAGTGCGGCCTTGCCGGGGAGTGTGCTCTCAAGTGGTGTTGGAACTATCCAGAAGCGATCCCTTGTGAGACGAACGCCGACTGCAGCATCTACGGTCCGTGTGTCGAGATCGCGCAGTGCTCCGAGTCCGGCCTGGATTGCTACCCGGCGGGAGCAGAATGCAGCGGGACGAACGGGACCTGCACGGCCTGGGGCGGACCGAGCTTTTGTCTTCATCCCTCGAGCTGTGCGGTGAGCGCCTACGCGACGCCCGACGTGCCGATCGCGCCGCTCTCGGAGAACTCGAGCGCGCTCTTGGCCTCGCTCTCCGAAGAGGTGCCGGACGGTGCCTTCACCACGACGGGCCCCGCCGTGCGAGGCGCCCTGCAGCACGCCGCCGACTATGCGGAGGAGAACCCGGAGCATACCGTCGCGGTCGTCCTTGCGACCGATGGGCTCCCGAGCGAAGGCGAGTGCGAGCCGGACGACATCGCTTCGATCGCGACCATCGTCACTCAGGGTCGGATCGGTAAGCCGCCGGTACGAACGTTCGTGATCGGCATCTTCGGTCAGGGTGACCAGGGCGCGTTCGACAACCTCACGGCCATCGCGACGGCTGGAGGTTACCCCGCCTTCCTGGTCGATTCGGACACGGACGACGTGACCGCAGCCTTCAAAGACGCCCTGGACGAGATTCGCGGCGCTGCCCTCGCCTGCGAGTTCAAGCTGCCCGCCGCGGAGGACGGCGAGAGCCTGAACTACGCCCTCGTCAACGTCACCGTCGGTAACGACGAGGATTCGGTGCGGCTCGCGTACGTCGAGCGCGAAAAAGACTGCGAAGAGGAAGGCGGCTGGTACTACGACGTGAACCCTTCGGCGGGCATCCCCTCCCGCATCATTGCCTGCGCCGCGACGTGTGAGGCCCTCCAGGGCTCCGCGAAAGACACGGTCGAGATCGAGGTCGGCTGCGCCACGGTGGTGAAATAGCCCGATCGGCTGGGCGGTCGAGCTCCGCGGATAAGTGCCTACAAAAAGGCTGCCGGCGGCGGGTTAGGGCTTTCCATCTGCTTCGAAGTTCAGTAGTTCCTGCGGGGGTTGGAACCCGCCCCGTTGCCCCAAAGCGAGCCCGCCCGCGCGGCAGGCTCGGCCGGCGTCGCTATCGGCCGCTTCACGCCCCGGCTCTCGGTCTTCGCCGAGCGGGTGCTCTGTACCGACGACGACACCGAGGTCGACCTCCCCATGCTCACCGTGGTCTTCGACTACGGGGGCGTCGAAGTGCGGGCCTCCGACCGGCGTGAGCGCTTCTTCGTCGCGACCCCCCGGGGCACGGAGCTCGTGGCCCGGGATCGCAAGGGCGAAGCCGAGGCGCAGTGCGTGCTCGAGAGCTTCGGCGCCATCGAGCTCGACTGCGTGGAGCGCTACGTCCCGAGCTTGGACTGCCAGGCCGACTACGTGGTCCACGTCGAGGACAACGTGCACGCCTACTGTTCGTTCTCGGCCCACGCGGTGCCCCGCCTGCGAGCGCTCGGGTGGGACGTCACCATCGCCGATGACTACCCGTTCCGGGTCGTCGCGCCCGAGTCTCCGCTCATCGCCTCGGTCGAGCCCGACGACGAGCGGGACGACTGGTTCAGCTTGGAGCTCGGGGTCGACATCGACGGCAACCGCGTCAGCCTGCTGCCCGCGCTGCTCGATCTTCTCGACCGCTGCTCGGATCCTTCGGGTCTCGCCTCGTTGCTCCGCACGCCCACGCGCTTGCGGGCGCTGCCGCTCGGCAACGGCCTCTTCTTCACGCTGCCGCCCGAGCGCCTGTACTCGATCTTGAAGGTCGTCGTCGATCTTCACTCCGGGCTGCTCTCGAACGAAAATACGCTGAGTTTTTCGCGCAACCGCGCGGGCTTCGTGGCGGATCTCGAGGCCGCTTGCGAGGGCGAGCGTGACCTCCTCTGGCAGGGCGCGACGCACGTGCGGGACCATGGGCTCCGCGTCTCGACACCGCCGGCGCCCGAAGTCGCGATCCAGACCGAGCTCAAGGCGACGCTGCGCCCCTACCAGGAGCAGGGCGTGGCCTGGCTCCAGCACTTGCGGTCGCTCGATGCAGGCGGCGTGCTCGCCGACGACATGGGCCTCGGCAAGACACTTCAGACGATCGCCCACCTGGTCGTGGAGAAGCAGTCCGGCCGCGCGAACCTACCGACCCTGATCGTCGCGCCCACCAGCTTGCTCGGCAACTGGCGGCGCGAGATCGGCAAGTTCGCGCCGAGCTTCAAGGTGACGACCTGGCACGGCAACGATCGCAAGAAGAAGCTCGAGGAAGCGCGCGCCGCCGACGTCATCGTCACCACTTACGGCCTCGCGATCCGCGACGAGACGCTCACCGAGCTCGAGTACCACTACGTCATTCTCGACGAGGCCCAGGCCATCAAGAACGGCCGGAGCCAGGCGAACAAAGCGGTCCACGGCCTGCGCGCACGCCATCGGCTCTGCATCTCGGGCACGCCCGTGGAGAACAACCTCGACGAGCTCTTCAGCCTGTTCGACTTCGTGATGCCGGGGTTCCTCGGCAGCCGCGAGCGGTTCCGGATGAAGTTCCGTCAGCCCATCGAGCGAGGCGAGGGCCTCGACGAGCTCGAAGCGCTGCGGCGCGCCGTCGGCCCGTTCATCCTGCGACGCCTGAAGGAAGACGTCGCCCGCGAGCTCCCGCCGAAGACCGAGGTGGTGAAGCCGGTCGAGCTCGAGGGTGACCAACGCGAGCTCTACGAGAGCATCCGCATCGCCGCCCACAGCGACGTGCGAAAGGCGATTCGGCAAAAGGGCGTCACCCACTCGACGATCGCGATCCTCGACGCGCTGATGAAGCTCCGTCAGGTTTGCTGCGACCCGCGGCTGTGCTCGGTGCCCTCCGCGCGCAGCGTGCGAGAGTCCGCGAAATACAACGCCTTCTTCGAGCTCCTCGAGAGCCAGCTCAAGCAAGGCCGCCGGGTGCTCGTGTTCTCGCAGTTCCGCAAGATGCTCTCGCTCCTCGGTGAGGGGCTCTCCGAGCGCGCCATCCCCTACGTCGAGCTCGTCGGCTCGACCATGGACCGTCAGAAGCCCGTCGACGCCTTCGAAAAGCGCGAGGTCGACGTCTTCCTCATCAGCCTCAAGGCGGGCGGCACCGGGCTGAACCTCGTCAGCGCCGACACCGTGATCCACTACGACCCCTGGTGGAACGCGGCCGCCCAGGCCCAGGCCACCGATCGCGCTTACCGCATCGGTCAGACGCGCCCCGTGTTCGTCTACAACCTGATCACGGCGGGCAGCGTCGAGGAGCGCATGATGCGACTTCAGCAACGGAAGAAGCAGATCGCCACCGCGCTCCTCGCCAACGACGGCGCGCCCCGCCCGTTGCTCACGCCGGAAGAGGTCGAAGACCTCTTCGCCCCGCTCGCCGGCGACGAAATCTGATCCGCGTGTCGGCTACGCTGCTCGAAGGTCCGGCGAGAGCAGCCCGGGGTGATCCGCCGCGACCTCGCCCGGACCGACGAGAGCGTCCTCCGGTTCCCAGCTCGCCCGCCCGCCCGGGCGCTTTGGAACGCGCACGCGCACCGCGCCCCGATTCATGACAACCTGAGCGCGCGCCCCGTCCGCGCCGGGCAGGTAGAGGCGCTGGAACCACGAAAGCTCGGATGAACGAGAACGCGCGCTGCCGTCCCGTGGCGGCCGCTTTCCTCGCCACACCCCGAACAGCAGCGCCTGCTCGTCCTCCACCCAGGAGACCTCGGTGTTCGCGGCCTTCGCTCCCGGGGCGTCGAAGTCGATGACCCAGGACTCCCCGCGGTCCTCCATCCGCACGATCGGCACCGCGGCCCGCGACGAAAACAAGGACATCCAGCGAGAGTCACCGAGCTCGAGCTCTGCCGAGCCACTTCTTAGTGCGCGCATGCGGGACCAAACTCCTACGCGAGCGACTGCACGGAACCGCCCTGTCCTGTGACTCGTGGCCTACGCGGCCTCGCGTGGCAGCTTCCGTTTCGGTCGCTCGCTTATCCTACGGAGTAACGCCCGCGCGCTACCTGTCAACCGGGGCAAGTTGGCAAGAAGGCCTCGCGCCTCCTTGACCTTCACCGCCCCTTGGCGAGACGGATGTCCTTGACCCGCGCGCCCAGGATCTCGACGGCCTCGGTGACGCGCTCGTGGCGGCGGGCTTCGCCCAGCGCCTGCCGGATGCGCCGCTCCTCCGCCTCGCTGTCGGCGCGAGCCACGGTGGCAGCGCCGTTGGCCCGCGCGGAGTCGCGTTCGTAGCGCACCCTAAAGGGTGAGCCGAAGGTGCGCTCGGCGGTCTTCGAAACGAGGCTCAGGGCGACGTCGTTCGACACTTCGGAGAGGAAGACGCTGCCCGGCTCCCACCCCACCACGAGCTCACCCGGACCGAGCTCGAGCGGGGCGCCGTGCGCGAGAAACGCCGCAATTTCCGGCCGGTCGACGCTGATGGCGTCCACGATCACCCTCCACGCGTCGAGGGGGCTCTCGGGAACCGGCATGGTCGCGGGCACGGGCGCGCTCGCAGGGAC
>JAEZYO010000844.1 GCA_023419055.1 Pseudomonadota bacterium
CAGTAGCTCGCCGCGAGTTCGGGACTTCGCTCCTCGAGCGACCGCTTCGCGAGTTGGACCGCGGGCCGACGGCGTGTCATGCTGCGCACCGAGCTCGGAGGATGGGTCGAGCGACAGCTCGTGGGCCTAGCGAATCCGTGGCTCGCTCTTGGACTCCACCATGACGTGGAGCGGCCTCGCACGGGTGCGGGCCTGATTCGCGTCTTCGGCAGCCTGACGAGGAAATCTGCTTTGAAACGCCCCCTGCGCCTGAGATCGACGCTCACCGCTCTGACGACGCTCGTCACCGCCCTCGCGCTGCTCGTCAGCGGCGCGCTCGTCGCGCTCACCACGCTCCTCCGTCAGTCGACCGACAACACCCGCGCCTCCGTCGAGAGCGTGCGCCTCGCCGAAGAAGCGGAGCTCGACCTCTTGCTGCACGAGCGCGCAGGCGATCCTCTGGTGAGGCGCAACATCGAGGACGAGCTCCGGCGCAAGCTCTCGGCTGCCGAGCGGTTCGTCACCGCGAACGATGAGGAGCGCGCTCTGTCGGAGGCCAAGGCGCAAGTCGAAGCGTACATCGAGGCGACTCGCGGCCCGCTCGAATCCCCGGAGCGGCCGCGCCATCAGGGCGCCGCCTTCGAGGCCCTTCAAAGGCTCGTGACCATCAACGTCGCGCAAGCGCAGGCGACCACCCACCAGGCAGAGCGCTGGGACACCCTCGGGACCGCAGTGGGGATCGGCGCCGCGAGCCTGCTCGTCGCGATGGCCGGCAGCCTGTTGGTGTGGCTGCGAAGCCGCGCCTTCACGCCACTCTTCGATCTCGCCGCCACCATGGACCGCTTCGGCCACGGCGATCTCGGCGTTCGCGCGCCCGAGCGAGGGCCGAAGGAGCTCCAAGAGATGTGTCTGCGCTTCAATGAAATGGCGGACGCTCTCGTCCAGCAGCGGCAAGCTCGCATCACCTTCTTGGGCGGCGTCGCGCACGACCTCAAGAACCCACTCTCGGCGCTTCGGATGAGCGTCGCCCTACTCGCCCGGACGGCGCCCGGTGCCTCCGAGGAGCAGCGCCGCCGCACGCTCGAACGGGTGGACCGCCAGATCACTCGCATGGACCGCATGCTCGGAGATTTCCTCGACATCGCGCGGATCGAGGCTTCGGAGCTCGAGCTCCGGCTCGACGAGCACGACGCCCGCGCGCTGGTGGAGCACGTGGTCGAGCTGTTCGACGGCGTCTCACCCGACCACCGCATCGAGGTGCGCCTTCCGAAGCGCGCGGTGATGGTGCGCTGCGACCAGCTGCGCATCGAGCAGGTGATCACCAACCTCGTCAGCAACGCGATCAAGTACTCACCCGCGGGCGGCGCGGTGGAGATCGCGCTCGAGGCCAGGGACGACGCGGTGGAGCTCAGCGTCACCGACCACGGCATCGGAATCTCCGAAGAAGATCGCGCTCGCGTGTTCGATCCGTTCCAACGTGTGGGGCTGTCGAAAGACAGCGTGCCGGGCGTCGGGCTTGGGCTCTTCGTCGTTCGAAAGCTGGTCCTTTGCCACGGTGGGCAGATCGACGTCGAGAGCCAGCGCGGCGTTGGTTCGACGTTCCGCGTGCGTCTTCCACTGGCTTCCCAGCGAGCCGACGAGCGCCGCCTCGACGCGAGCTCCTCCGCTCCGTCGGAAGCTCGACTCCACTGAGCGAGCGACTTTGCCACCGATCAGAAGATGAGAAGCGCGCCTGCGTCGAGAGAGCGCGAGCGGATTCTTTGACGGAAGAGGACCACCGACGCCACTGCTTGCTCGGTAGCGTCGAAAGTCCTCATGACCCGCCTCGTCACCTGGTCGACCGTCTGCGTTGGAGCATTCATCGTCGCTGCCTCCGGGTGTGGTAACGATCACGGCGTCAGTCACCCCGAAAGCGCTGGAGCAAGCTCCCCCTCCGCGGGTGCGACGGGGGGCGCCCCCGCCGCTGTCGGAGGTGCTGCCGGCACTGCCGGGATGACTACGGTCGGAGGAGCAGGCTTCGGCGGTGCTTCCGCGGGCGGAACGAGCGGCGTGATCGAAGAACCATCGCCTCGCCGCCGCACGCTCGTCACCGACGATTGGCGTTTCGAGAAGGGTGACCCCGAGGGCGTCATGGGCCTCGACTACGAAGACGCCCGAGCCTGGGTCTTGCCTACCGGCAACCCGTTCCTGAAAGACACGGCCGATCACGCCGTGAGACCGGCGGGTAACCTCGGCGACGGCGTCTCGTACGTCGCCGCAAGCTTCGACGACACCTCTTGGCGGAGCGTCGACTTGCCGCACGACTACGCGATCGAAGGCCCTTTCACGGACTCGGTGAGTGCCAACATGGGCCGCCTGCCAGCGACCGGAGTCGCTTGGTACAGGAAGAGGTTGTCGCTCCCAGCGACCGACGACGGAAAATCGGTCTTCCTGGATATCGACGGCGCCATGTCCTACAGCATGGTGTGGGTCAACGGACAGTTCGTGGGTGGTTGGCCCTATGGCTACGCCTCGTATCGGCTCGATGTGACGCCGTACCTCGAGGCCGGCGCCGACAACGTCATCGCCGTACGGCTCGACAACCCCACGCCCCAGGGCACCAACTGGGATGACGGCTCCTCCCGCTGGTATCCCGGCGCGGGGCTCTATCGAAACGTGTGGCTCGTCGTGACCGAGCCCATTCACGTCGGGCACTGGGGCACACAAGTGACGACGCCGGAGGTGACCGCAACGGAAGCGACCGTCGATTTGCGAGTCAGCGTCGACAACGACACGGACGCCGAAGCAACCGTCTCGATTGCCACCGATGTCTACGAGCTCGACGCCGACGGCGCTCGACAGGGAAGCAGCGTGGCATCGTTCGCGCCCGTCGAGCTCCTCGTCGGCGCCCTTTCGAGCGCGACTGCGGCGACTCTCGGAACGCTCCAGAATCCAAAGCTTTGGGGCACGCCTCCCGAGCAGGAGCCGCATCGCTACGTCGCGGTGACGAAGGTCAGCCACCAGGGCGAGATCGTGGACGTCTACGAGACGCCGTTCGGTGTCCGGACCATCGAGTTCGATCCCGATCAGGGCTTCATTCTGAACGGCGAGCACATCGAGCTGAAGGGTGTCTGCAACCATCACGATCTCGGCGCGCTCGGGGCGGCGCTGAATACGCGCGCCCTCGAGCGACAGTTCGAGATCCTGGCGGAGATGGGCAGCAACGCCATCCGCACCGCCCACAATCCACCCGCGCCCGAGCTGCTCGAGCTCGCCGATCGCTTCGGCTTCCTCATCATGGATGAGGCCTTCGATGTCTGGGTCGAAGGCAAGACCGACCTCGACCATCACCGCTTCTTTCCGGAGTGGCACGAGCAAGATCTGCGGGCCCTGCTGCGGCGCGATCGCAACCATCCGTCCGTTGTGATGTGGAGCATCGGCAACGAGATCGTCGAACAGAACGACAGCACCGAAGGTCCCGCGCTCGCGGAGAAGCTCACCGACATTTCGCACGAGGAAGATCCGACCCGCCCGACCGTCTCCGGCATGAACTCCGCGAAGCCGGACAACCCGTTCTCCGGCCCGATCGACGCCATCGGCCTCAACTACCAGGGCACCGGCGTGCGCAGCGGGCCACCTCAGTACCCCACGTATCACGCGAGCTTCCCCGACAAATTCATCGTGGGCACCGAGACGGTGAGCACGTTCAGCAGCCGTGGCGTGTACACGTTTCCGGTCGCCTCGGGTCGCGGGACGAAAGCCACGAGCAGCGCGGGCATCGCTAACAATCAGATCAGCTCCTACGACCTCTACTACGCCGACTGGTCCTACTCTCCCGACGCGGAGTTCGAGTCCCAAGACAAATACGGCTACGTCGGCGGCGAATTCGTGTGGACGGGCTTCGACTACCTCGGGGAGCCCACCCCGCTCGAGAGCGTGGCTCGGAGCTCCTACTTCGGCATCATCGATCTGGCGGGCTTCAAGAAAGATCGCTTCTTTCTCTATCAGTCGCGCTGGCGCCCGGACTTTCCGATGGCGCACCTCCTCCCGCATTGGACGTGGCCCGAGCGAGTAGGCCAAGTCACGCCGGTGCACGTCTACACCTCGGGGGACGAAGCCGAGCTGTTCCTGAACGGCGTTTCGCTCGGGCGTAAGAGCAAGGCAACCTACGACTACCGATTGCGCTGGGACGACGTCATGTACCAGCCGGGTGAGCTCTCGGTGGTGGCGTACAAGGACGGCGCCGAGTGGGCCACGGACCAGCTCAGGACCGCGGGCAGCGCCGCGAAGCTCACGCTCACGCCCGATCGCGCCACCATCGCGGCGGACGGGAAGGATCTCTCCTTCGTCACGCTCACGGTGGAGGATCAAGAGGGCCTGCTCGCGCCACGCGCCAACCACACGATCCACTTCACGATCAGCGGCCCCGGAGAAATCGTCGCCACCGACAACGGTGACGCGACCGATCGCACCGTGTTCTCGTCCAAGGATCGCGCCGCGTTCAGCGGCAAGGCGCTCGCCATCGTGCGCGCGCTACCGGGGCAAAAGGGCGAGATCACGCTGAGCGCATCCGCCTCGGGGCTCAGCGCGGGAACCGCCATCGTCGTCTCCCAGTAACGGAAGTCGTCAGACGCGTCCCCCGCGTCCCAGCAAGGAATCCATGCGCATGAGGCCGACCCTCTTTACGAGTTTGCTCCTGATCGTCACCCTGGTGGGTTGTAGCTCCGACGCCGGCACCCCCGGCGCGAACGGTGGAAGTGCCGGCTCGCTCTCGACGGGTGGCTCGAGCGGCGCGTCGTCGTCGGGAGGGGGCGCGGGCGCCGGGGGCAACACAGCGGGCGGAACGGCGGGCTCCTCCGGCAGCGGAACGAGCGGCAGCGCGGGAGCCGGCGGAGGTGGTGGCTCGAGCGGCGGCGCGGCAGGTGGAGGCACCGGAGGCTCTTCAGGCAGCGGCCCGAGCGGGCCTTTGCCGCCCGTCTACGATGAAGAGGACACGGGCGCGGACTGTCCGAAGCCACCGCTCCCGGATTACGCCGCGCTGCCCGCCGTCATGCACCTCCCCGATCCGTTCGAGATGGCGGACGGCACCACGATCGCCTCACGCTCGGACTGGCGCTGCCGTCGCGCGGAGATCAAGGCCCGGCTCGAGAAGTACGACGTCGGCGAGAAGCCTGGCAAGCCGAGCACCTTCACTCCCAGCCTGAACGGCAACACCATCAGCGTCGTCCTCGGAGAAGGCGCCAACTCCTTCACCATGACGGCCGAGATCAGCCGTCCCGCGGGCGCACCGAGCGGGCCGATCCCGGCGATCATCGGCGTCAACGCACCGACCGGCAGCCTGCCGGCGAACGTGTTCAGCAGTCGAGGCATCGCGACGATCACGTTCCACTCCGACCAGCTGGCGCCGAGCTTCAACGGCTCACGTTCGGACGGGAACTTCTACAAGCTCTATCCATCCACCACCGCCGGCTTCATGATCCGCTGGGCTTGGGGCGTGAGCCGGCTCATCGACGCGCTCGAGGCGCTGCCCGACGCGAACATCGATCTCGCGCACCTCGCCATCTCGGGGTGCTCGTTTCAAGGCAAGATAGCGCTCTACGCCGGCGCCTTCGACGAGCGCATCGCGCTCACCATCCCGCACGAATCGGGCGGCGGTGGCACGATCTCCTGGCGCTACTCGGACATGCTCGAGAAGCGCGACAACACCGAGGTGGAGAACCTGCTGCACGCCCAGGGGGCCCCTTGGTACGCGACCGCGCTGATGCAGTTCAACGAAACGCCCGACAAGCTCCCCTTCGATCACCACGAGCTCATGGGGATGGTCGCGCCGCGAGCCCTGCTCGCCCTCGAGAGCACCGCCATCGCTCGCATGGGCGCCGAGGCCGCGCGCATCGACGCTCTGGCCGCGCGCCGGATCTGGACCGCGCTCGGTGAGCCGTTCCGCGTCGGCGCGTCGGAAGAAAACGTGAACCATTGCTCCTGGCACGAGGGGTTCACTCCCGATCTCGAGGCGTACGTCGACAAGTACCTGCTCGACCTAGACGTGGATACGGACATCCTGCGCTCCAAGTTCACCATCGACGAAGCGACGTGGCTTCCCTGGGAAGCTCCCACGCTGAAGTAGGCGGCGCTGATCCCTCGGCTCACTCCACGACGCGGAAAATCTGCTCGTCTCCGAGCTTCATCACCTCGCGCCCCGCCTGCCCGAGCTCCTCGCGAGGCACGTCCGAGAAGCGGCCCTTGAACTCGTCGGTGAGCGCGAGCGTCAGCGCCTGACCGCTCTTGCGGTTTCGATAGGTGGTCCGGGTGTCCACCGGCGTCGCTTCCGCGAGCCTCAGGTTCAGCTTGCCGAGGCTCGCTCCCGTCGCCGCGGCCGCGCCGTCCGCGATGCACGAGTACTGCACACTCTCGGGAGTGAAGTGCACGACCTCGAGGTCGAAGCTGCCGCGCGGCAATCCGAGCTGCCGGAGCGCGAACTCGCCCATCCGATAGCCTGCGACCGCCCAGGGCCCCGCTCCACCGTGAACCGCCGCCACCGCTCGCAGGCCCTCGTCTTCCGGAGGCGACGCCCGATGTGCGGCTTCGGGCGCCGATTGGTGATGATGAGCCGACTCGGCCGGCGGCTCGTGACGAGCGCCGCCGCAAGCGGCCGCTTGCGTCAGAGCGAAGAGGAGGAGAGCGCGGGGCGACACGCGTCGCATCCTACCTCAACCGTATCGATCGTCCTTCCAAGGATACGCGGTCATGGAGTAACCGCGGAGCTCCCAGAAACCGGGGCGATTCTCCGTCATGAGCTCGAGCCGCGAGATCCATTTCGAGCCCTTCCAGGCGTAGAGCTGGGGGGTGATCATGCGGACCGGCCCGCCGTGCTCGGTCGGAAGC
>JAEZYO010000892.1 GCA_023419055.1 Pseudomonadota bacterium
CGCGGCTTGTACGAACGCGCCTCTTCGGGCGTCATCTCGGCGAAGGTCGCCAGGATGACCAGATCACCGGGCTGGTTCAGGTGCGCCGCGGCACCGTTGATACAGATGGCGCCGCTCCCCGCCGGACCTTCGAGCGCGTAGGTCATGAGGCGGGTGCCACGCGTGACGTTCCAGATGTGCACGGCCTCGTAGGGGAGGATGTTCGCCGCATCCATCAGGCTGCGATCGATAGTGACGCTGCCTTCGTACGAGAGATCCGCGTGCGTGACGGTCGCGCGGTGGATCTTGGACTTGAAGAGCTGGAGTTTCATGTTCTGATGCGTCGCGTCATGGCGGCCGGCGTGGTGCCGGTCCACCTGGCGGACAATCACTACAATAGGTCCTCTTCGCGCCCGGTCAAACTGTGATGCGCGAGATCGCCGCGAACTGCGAAAAGCCGAGAAATCGCGGTGAGGCGGCTTTTCATCGCGGCGAAGTTGGCCCCGACACTCGGGAACCGTTAGCCGTGGAAGACATCGCGACAACCCCCATCGGGTGTCCGTCGGAGATCACCGCACCATGGCGAATTCGAAGTCGACCGCCGAGCTCCTCGATCATTTGCGCGCGCTCTTGCGCGAGGCATTCCTGCTACGCAACCAGGGCGCCGCTTACGCGAAGATTGCCCGGGCCCACGGTTACGCGGACGGCTACATGCGCATGCTCACCGAGAGCGGCCTCTGCGACACGCGAACCCTGCTCGCGGTGGTCGCCGAGGTGAGGCGCAACGTCGACGGTCCGGCGACGGGCCTGGTCGAGATCGAACAGGCCGCGCCGCTCGCCCTCGCGGGCTGATCGCCTTCAACCGTTGGTGCGCACGAGCTCGCGAAGCTCTTCCAGGCGCGCCGCGACGTCCTCACGCCCGAGCCGCTCGACGCGCCGAGTGCCGACCCCCTCGACGCAGAACGACGCCATGGTCGCCGCCATCATCAAGCCGCGGCGAAGCGTGGCGTCGTCGAGCGTGCCCGAGCCCGCCAGGTAGCCCAGGAGCGCACCGGCGAAGGTGTCACCGGCGCCGGTCGGGTCGATCTCGGTCTCGAGCGGGTAGGCGGGGGCGAAGAAGGTGGACTGACCGTTGAACAGGAGCGCGCCGTACTCGCCGCGCTTCACGACCAGGCGCTTCGGGCCGAGCTTGAGCACGGCTTGCGCTGCGCGCTTGATGTTGTGCTCGCCGGCGAGCTGGCGGAGCTCCTCGTCGTTCACGACGAGCAGATCGATCTTCTCGAGCACCTGACCGAGGAGCTTGCGCTCGCCCTCGATCCAGAAGTTCATCGTGTCCGCGATGACCAGCTTGGGCGAACGCACCTGAGCGAGCACCTCGAGCTGGAGCGCCGGGTGGATGTTGCCGAGCATCAAGTACGGCGTGTCCTTGTACGCTTCGGGCAACACCGGGCGAAAATCGGCGAACACGTTGAGCTGCGTGTCGAGCGTGGTGCGGCTCGCGAGGTTGTCCGCGTAGCGGCCCGCCCAGCGAAAGGTCTTGCCCGCGGCGCGCTCGATCCCCGTCGTGTCGACGCCGTGGGCCCGGAGCGTCTCGAGCTCGGCCTCGGGGAAGTCGCTCCCGACCACGGCCACGACGCGCGGCGGCGCGAACAGGCTCGCGGCGAGGGACGCGTAGGTGGCGCTTCCGCCCACGACGTCGCGCGCCTTCTCGGTCGGCAAATCGAGGTCGTCGAAGGCCATGCTGCCGACGATGAGGAGGGGTTGCGCGTGGTCGCGGGAAACGAGGGTCATGGGTGCTCCGTGGTCAAAGCCAAGAAAGGCCAACGGGTGCGCGCTCTGGGGCCGATCGGTCGAGCCGTTCCAGAGCGCCTGCGGTCGAGCTAGCACGGCCGGAGGCCGGCCATCAACCCGACTTGGGACTTACAGGAGGAAGAGAACCGCCGTAGCCGCGACCTTCGGCCAGCAGCCCCTCGGCATGACGCGCTGCGCGACGCCGCCGGCATTCCTCGGCACGGAAGATCGAACAGAGCTTCTCCGTGGCCTCGTCGAGGTCGTCGTTCAAGAGCACGTAGTCGAAGAGCCCGTAGTGGGCGATCTCTTCGCGCGCCACCCGGAAGCGGCGCCGCACGGTCTCCTCGTCCTCGCTCGCGCGGCCGCGGAGGCGCCCCTCGAGGACCTCCATGCTGGGAGGCAAGATGAAGACGCCGACCGCGTCGGGCCGGGTGCTCTTGATCTGGCGCGCGCCTTGGTGGTCGATGTCGAAGATGATCCCGCGCGCGTCCTTGGCGCGCTCGATCTCGCGCTTGCTCGTGCCGTAGAGGTTGCCGTGCACCTCGGCCCACTCGAGGAAAGCGTCTGCTTCGATGAGCTCGCGGAAGCGCTCGCGCGAGACGAAGTGGTACTCGCGGCCGTCTTCCTCGTTCGCGCGCGGCTTGCGCGTGGTGTGCGAGACGCTGAAGGTGATGCCCTTCACGAGCTGGCGCAGGCGCGTGGTGAGCGTGGTCTTGCCGGCCCCGGAGGGAGAGGAAACGATCAGGAGCAGCGGTTCGTCACTCGACATTTTGCACCTGCTCCCGAATGCGTTCGACTTCAGCCTTCATGGACACGACGAGGTGCGCGAGTCTCGCGTCCTGACTCTTGGACCCGATCGTGTTGGCCTCGCGAGCCATTTCTTGTAGCAGAAACTCGAGCTTGCGACCGACTGGTTCTTGCGATCCGAGCATGAGCTCGAATTGAGAGAAGTGGCTCCCGAGGCGCGCGACCTCCTCCGCCACGTCGGCGCGATCGGCGAGCAGCGCGACCTCCGATTCGAGACGCTGCTCGTCGAGGCCCGGCGTCGCCCCGAGCAAGCGCTCGAGGCGCTCTCTCAGGCGCGCCCGAGAAGCCTCGACCACCTCCGGGCTCCGCGCCATCACCTCGGCGTTCAGGCGAGCGAGCTCCTGCAGGCGCGCGCGAAGATCGGCTTCGAGCGCCTTGCCCTCGCGAGAGCGCATCTCGTCGAGGCTCACCTTGGCGGAAGAGAAGGCGAGGGTAAGCGCTTGTCGGGCCGTGTCGGCGTCGGTGCTCGCGGGGTCGAGCAGCAGGTGACTCAGCTGGCCGAGCACGGTGACCGGAAGCTCCGATCCGGGCGCCACCTCGGCCGCGAGCTTCTTCAAGCCTTCGTAGAGCGCTCGTCCGCGCTCGACCGAGAACTTCGGGACGGGGAGGGCGCTCCCCGCGAGTCGGACACCCACCTCGAAGCGTCCGCGCGAGAGCTTCTCCCGCGCGAGCTGCTCGAGGAAAAACGCGTGCTCCGCGAGCTCGTTCGGGAGCCGCACGCGAACTTCCAAGAAGCGATGGTTCAGTGCTCGGAGCTCGAGGGTCAGCCGACCGTCTCCGAGCGGCGCCTCTCCGACGCCGAAGCCCGTCATGCTGTGCATGAGCGACTCTCGGTCAAAGAACCAGCCTAGAGGCCCTTACGGCGCTTGATGTCCTCCATCATGCGCTTGTATTCGACTTCCCAGAGGGTCGTGCCCTCTTTGACGTGCTTCAGCTGCTCGCGCACCTCTTGCTGCAGGTGCTCTTCTTCGCTCAGCTGCTTGCGCAGCGGATCGCGCATCTTGCGTCGGAGGACGTAATCTTCGGAGAAGACCTCCTCGACGTTCGCCGAGTGCATCAACATCTCGACCAGCTGATCGAGCAGGTAGTCGATAGCGTCTTCGCCGATCTTGATCTTGCGCTCGTCCGCCGCGAGCTTCTTCACGCGGTTGAGCTCGGTCGGCGGCAAGCCGCGCGCGGCGATGATCTCCTTCGCGCGGTCGCTGATCTCCTGCTCGTCGCGGATGTACTGGTTCAACACCGCTTCGATGTCGGCTTTGACCTCGGCGGGGTTCTCCGTCTCGATGTCCGACCCCTGGAGCAGCCCGTCGAGCATTTCGGAGGCGATCTGGGGCACCTTGGCGGTGTGCAGGCGCATGACCCAGGCCTCGTACCTCATTTTCCCGAGCGCGCCCACTGAGATTGGGGGCCCTTGGCCGCAAAATTGGGCCTCCGCCGCGGGGGCCGCTCGGGCGCCGAGGACCAGTGCGACAAACGGTGTGCGTCGGTGCGCCCGCCGCGACGCGCTTCGCCCTCCTTCGAGGATCGCGAAGCGCGTCGATCCCCGACGGGGGAAAGCGGCCGCGTGGGGTGGGGCCCCGCGGAATTCCCTCCTTCGAGGATCGCGAAGCGCGTCACTTCCGCGGGGCGGGGCGGCGCGACGCGCCTCGTGATCCCCGACGGGGGATGCCGTCCCGAAGACAAAGTCACTAGAGAACACCGATCGGTTGCAAACCGATCGGTGCTCTAGTTCCGCTGGCGGGGACCGCGGGCCCCCAGCCTGAGCCGGCGCAACACCGCTTCACGCTGGCGGCGCTTGTAGGCGTCATGGCTCGCTTCGCCGGTTTCGTTGCTGGCCTCGCTCTCCGCGTCCAGCACCTGGAACTCGCACAGCATGTACACGATGGGCCCGAGGTTTTCCGAGCCGGGCGGCGCAAGCTCCATCAGGTGAGGGGGGACCCGCACCGGCACCTCCGTCACGAACTGGATGACCCGGTAGGTCGAGGCCGTGAAGCGATTGTCCCCGGGGGACGGGGAATCGCCGAGCTCGTTCTGGAGCTCGGCCACCCGCGGCGCGAGGAGCGGATGCTTCTCGAGGTAGCCCCTGAAATGGAAGATCGAGTTCGTGCTCTGGCGGGGCACCACGTAGTTGAACGGGAAGAGCTGCTCCGTCAGGTAGAGGACGATGGGCAAGATGTCGTCCCGGGTCCGGGTGACGATGCGGAAGCGCAGCTTGTCGTAGAGCGCAGCCGCGGTCGCCTCGGGCTTCGAGAGCAGCTTGGTGTAGGTCGAATCCAGGTTCTTTCGACCACCCACGAACTCGGTGATCGGAAAGCCCTCGCTCAACATCGTACCGACCACCCGGTAGACCTTCTCTTCCACGAGGTGGAAGAGGTCGCGATCGCTCACGGGCAGGCGGAACAAGAGCTCACGCCCGGCCATGTGATTGATGATCTGAACGGTCTTCAGGATCGTGCACGCGCAGAGCTGCCGGTGCCCGCGTCCTGCGGCGACCATCAAGAGCTCATCCATGCGGGCGCGCTCCACCGGCTTCGGGATGGCGAACTTGAAGTGCCGGCGCAGGTAGCTGATGGCCTCGCCTTTCACGTGTTCCATGAAGGCGGCATCGCGAGCGTCTTCGAGCCTGAGCTCGTGGTTCTCGATGAAGCGCCGCGCGTGCGCCGCGTCGGCCAGGTTCAACCGGTGCCAGTCGATGACCGAGCTACCGGTCAGGATGACCCGAAGCGCCTCGATGTCGTGCAGCGAGAACTCGTCGAGCCGTTTCAGACGGGGAGCGAGTGTCGCGCTCAGAATGGGGCCTCCGACCAGAGCTCAGCGCTCAGTGGTTGGTGCTCGTGGCGTCGGAGGCCGTGGGCCGCTGCAGGGAAACGGTACCGAAGAAGATCCCCATCGTGACTCCGAGAACGGCGAGCTGCGCACCGTACTCACCACCGGTGGCCAACATGGCAAGCGGGATGGCGGAGAGGAGATACCAGGGGCTGAACTTCATGCTTTTCTCCGGGCGGAAAGGCTAGTCGAACCGAGATGGCCAGAAGGTAGGAGAAGGTAAGCGCGTGTCGGAGAAGGTGCCACAGCGAGGTGTGACGGGGCAAACTGTTAGCCGAGGCATTGTGTCCAGCACAAGACCTTCCATCAGGAGGTGTTTATTTAGGTGGGGGCGGTACGCAGGGTCACGCACGGCTGCGTTCTCCGACTCACTGAGCGGCCGTGGAGCAGCAAATAGGTGCCTATTGCTGCTCGACCAGCCGGCCCAGTGCGTCGAGCCGATCACTGCCTCGGCGTCGGTGATCGAAGAGAAGTTCTCTCGGCAGCGCGGCGTGCGTTTTGTTAGCGTGTTGATTTGTGAGCCTGGTTCGCGCGCCACGTGTCGATGCGCCCCTCCTGCTCCTGCTCGTCGCGATCCTCTCTCTCGCGGGCTGCGGCGAAGAAGGCCTGCTGCCCACGACGGTCGATCCCGGGCCGGACTTCAACGTTGCCGATATCGTGTTCGATGACGGCTACTTCTATTGCCAGGTCGAGCCGGTGCTGTTCGCGTCGCGCTGTGGCCCCGGCGATCCCGCGCAGGGCGACGCGTCGGGAGGCTGTCATCACAACGTGACGAGCTTTCGCCTCACGGATTACGCTCCGCTCGTGGCCGACACCTGCATGGGCAACGTCCCCGCGCCCGGCAGCATCACCGAGAGCGCTCGGCAGAACTACCAGACCTCGCAAGCGCGCATGAAGCGCGATCCCAGCATCGCTCCCTTGCTGCAGAAGCCGCTCAAGAATCAACAACACCCGCGGAAGATCTTCGCCGACGACAGTCCCGAGGCCGACATCATCCGGCAGTGGGCCACCAGGTTCTCGAGCCAATGAGGCTGCTTCCGGGTCTCGTCCTCGCCTCGCTGCTCGTTCTCCAAGCGCCGCGCGTGCGCGCCGAGGAGGGCGACACGTTCGCGCGTGTGGTGGTGTCCGAGACGGAGCTTCGCTCCGGGCCCGGCGTTTCGCATCGAATCATCCACCGCGCCAAGCGCGGCGACTCCTTCGCCATCGAGACGCGAGAGACGAGCGGCTTCTGGCTCCAGGTGCTCTTGCCGGACGGGCGCACCGCGTACGTGCTCGGGGACACGGTCGAGACCGTGAACGTCGACGAGGACACTCCCGACGCGCCTTCGCGACCTGGCCTGTTCGCGCCGCCCGCGCTCGCGGAGGCGCGCGGCGGGTTCGCGCTGCTCGGCGGAGTCTACGATCTCGAGGGCTACGGAGAGGTCCGGCCCGCGTTCGTCCTCGCGCCGGCGATCGCGCTCGAACCCTACTTCGGTCTCGCGCTCGAAGAGGAGAGTCGTCGCTTCGTGTACGGCCTCGCGGGCACGCTGAACCTCGCGCCGGACTGGGCCGTCGCGCCCTACGTGATGCTCGGCACCGGGGGAGTGCACCAAGATCCGAAGGACGAGTTCGTGCTCGAGGACAAGTCTTGGTTCCACGCTCGTGTGGGCGGCGGGCTCCTGATCTCTCTCCGCTTCCGGATCCTCCTCCGGCTCGAGGCGACGAACGTCGTGCTCTTCACGGAGGACGACTACGACAACGTTCAAACCTATACTGGCGGGCTCGGCACGTATTTCTGACGAAAGGCGAACTTCGATGTCGACGATAACGAGAATCTGGTCGCTTTTCGGGCTCGGGCTCCTGGCCCTCGCCGCCTCGGGCTGCGCCACCGTGCGGCCCGAGCAGCGCGCCATCCTGGCCGATCCCATCATGCAATACGAAGACGAGTCCGGGACGGCGACCGCCCGCGACCACGCGCTCGAGAACCGCGAGGGCGCTTACGGCGGAGGCTCGGTGAAGGGCGGAGGCTGCGGCTGCAACTAGGCGATCGGGAGCGTCAGGGATTTCGTTGTCGAAACCGGATTTGACCAACACCGCGCGCAGCAGAGTAGGCCTGATTGGCGCGCTCGCGCTCGCGCTCGCGCTCTCACTCCCGGTGGCGGTGAGCCGGCGCGCGTCTGCGCAGGCGGCGGACGTGAGTATGCGCGCGACCCTGTTTCACGAAGGGTCGCCGACCAGCGCGCTCACCGTCGTGAACCCCAACGTCGCGGTGAGCGCCCACGTCGGAGAAGCCATCGACCTCAACGCAGGTTACGAGGCTGACATCGTCACCGGGGCAAGCGAATCGGTCAAAGGCGGCGACCTCACGAACGTCGACATCGTCTCGTCGGCCACCTCGTTCAGCGACGTGCGTCACGTGGGCACGTTCGGCTTCGGGATCAACCGGGAGAACACGCACCTCTTCGCGAGCTACTCCTACGGCACCGAGCACGACTATCGCTCCCAAGCGTTCAGCGTGCTCGCCAGCACGGACTTTCTCCAGAAGAACACCGAAATCGCGCTCTCCTACGGGCGCGGGTTCGACAAGACCTGCACGTCCGCCTTCACCAGCACCACGGCTCCGAGCGCGCGCCAGCCGCTCGACTCGTCGGACGGCTGCTTCTCGGACGCCGAGGACCGCGCGCTGCGGGACGTGAACATCGACTCCTTCCAAGCCGCGTGGACCCAGAACTGGACCCCGGTGATGAACACGCAGCTCGTCCTCACCGGCTCGCTCCAAAACGGCTTCCTCGCGAACCCCTACCGCGCGGTCATCATCGCCCCGGCTGGCGATCAAGCGCTCGAGTATCACCCAGAAAACCGAGCTCGCGGCGCCATCGCCCTGCGTGGCAAGTACTTCTTCAAGGACCTGCGAGCGGCGCTCACCGCGTCCGCGCGCCTCTACCGCGACACTTGGGACCTCTTTGGCCAGACGTACGAGCTCGAAGCAGAAAAGTACCTGAGCGCGGATCTGCGTGTGATGCTCCACGGACGCGTCCACGACCAGACCGGCGCGCTTTTCTGGAGCGACGACTACACGGGCGGTGAGCCCGAGACGGGGCCGCGCGGCCAATACTGGACCGGCGATCGCGAGCTGTCGCCTCTCACGAGCTACCTCCTCGGCGGTCGGCTCTTGTTGTCGAAATCGGGCTCCCCCGAAGAGCGCATCGCGGGGCTCCTGCTCGGATTCGAGACGTCGGTGAGCTTGGACTTCATGAAGACGGATCTCCACGAGTTCACGTGGGGCGGTCTCACGCCGGATGACACGCTTGCGGTCATACTCTCCGCCGGAATCGGCGGAGAGTTTTGACCGCAAGCGGTTTTGTTTTTTGTTTTGCGGAGTGGCGTGTTTGGGCGTGTTGCGACATCCGCGACGGGCCAGGCGGCATGCGCCCGGCCTCGCCGGTTCTCGTTGAGGCCATGGTCTTAGCTTCCGGAAAGTGGGAAGCTCCAATGAATCAGCGATTGAGCGAAAATATCGCGACGTTCCACCGGAGCTTCGGGGAGCTCGAGGACGACTTCGAGGACTTCGAGCCCGAGATCGACAACATCCCCGACATGAGTCAAGCAGAGTACGACCAGTTTCTCGCCAGCCGTGCTGCTACGGAGTACGGGCAACTGTTCGCGAGGTTTCGCCACTTCGCGCTGACCGAGCTGATCCCAGCCTATGTCAGCGGTTCTGTGTCCGACAGGGCGGGCATTCTCGAGGCGATGGGCGAGAACTTTCGGGCTCGCCTCGAGCTCTGGTCCCTCATCGGAGAGTACCGATGGCGCTTGCAGAAGGCGCGAGCCGGCGAGCACGAGGCGCTGTTCCGGACGTTACTCAAACTGACTGTCCTCGACGAACGGGATCTCGACAAGGTGGACACCGCGCACATTCTGACGAGCGCTTGGAGGGACGCGGAGGCCGCGGGGCTCGATCCGGCGAAGTACGTCAGGGAAGCAGCGGAGCTGGCTGGCACGTCGAAGCTGCAGCACGGCAAGTCAGCGCAAGAGCTCTTGCTCCAATTCGAGCCGTACATCTACGGCGGGTAGCCGTCGCAACGTCGTTCCCATGTCCAACGTGCCACCCGGCGCCTCGAGGCGATCGGACGATACCGAGCTCGACGCTGAGCTCGCTACACTCGGCGCGGCGGTCCAGGCAATGGATCATCGTAGAGTGTATCGACACTCGGCACCGCCCCGCCGGCCAGGTGCTCAAACAAAGAATGAGCCCGGCGTCGGTTTGAAGGATGCCTTCTCCTAAGATGGCGGTCCTCTGCCCAAG
>JAEZYO010000894.1 GCA_023419055.1 Pseudomonadota bacterium
GCTCCACCCAGTGCCACGCCCGGCGACGAGGAGGGAGGCACGTCGGAGCCGCCGCCCGGCGAAGCCGTCGCCCTGCCCGGTTGCGAGAAGGGCTTCGACTACAAGAAGGAGCGGTCCCGCCCCTGCAATTGGGTCGCCAAAGGTTACTGCTACGAGGACAAGCTCGAAGCGTGTGCCTGTGTTTGCCCGCGGGACACGTCCGTCGCGAGCCATTGCGCGAGCGGCTTCCCGGTCGAGGACGGCAGGGTCGAAGTCTACTGTTACTGAGGGTCGGTAGCGCTACTTCGCGTTCTTGCGCGCGGCGGCTTCGGCTTCCTTCAAGCGCGCTTCGATGCGCTGCTTCACGGCCGCCGAGTCCTCGCTGAGCTTCTTCCACTCGGCGATGCGCTTCTTTCGCTCCGCCGCCGTCTCGGGGAACGCCTTCGCCTCGGGCTCTTGCTGCGCGACCTTCTCGTACTGCTCCCAGCGCGCGGTCGCTTCATCGAACGCCTTCTGGCGCTCGCGCAGATCGGCCAGCAAGAACAGGAACTTCGCTCGGAGGCGGCGATCCTCTGCGGCGAAGCGGAGACCGGTGTCCCAGCTCTGCTCCGCCTCGGCGGGGTTACCTTTCGCGAGCTGGGCTTCGCCGAGGCGATAGTGGCCGAGCGCGTTCTGAGGTTCGGCGCCGATGGCTTCGCGGTAGGCGGCGATCGCAGCGTCGAAATCGCGTGCGATGAACGCCGCGTCGCCCTTGTTCACGAACTCCCAGAAGGGGCTGATGCCCTTGATGCCCTTCGGGTCCCTCCGCACGTCGCCGCCGCCGGCAGGCTTGGTTGGAGCCGCGGGCGGCTTGTCCTTCGCGGTGGCCGGAGCCGGAGCCGGGGTCGGCGAGGTCTCGGGACCCTGCGCCCGAGCCCACGAGCCGAAAGACGTGCTGGCGAGCAGGACGGCGACCGCCATTCCGAAGCGCGACATGGCGGTACGGTACCGGAGCGAGCGTCCATCGCCAAGGGTCCGGGGATCTGGTGCTCCAGGCTCCGTCCACAGGGATGTGGGAGACCTGTGGACGAAGCGGTGGGGTGTTTGGGCTAGGATGCCCCCATGGGAGGCAGAGCCCGGGAAATTCGCGACTATCCGTGGCAAGCGCTCGAGCGCGTCGGGCGGCGCAAAGCCCGTGAAGTCGCCCGGGCGCGACGCGTGGCCGCGGCGGCAGGGGTCGGAACACTTACCGAAGCGGGGAAGGCGCTCTCGGAGCTCGTCGGCGCCGAAATCGAGGTCGTGGTGCGCTCCATGGGTCGCGCGCGGCGTCCCAATGGGGCCAAGGAGATCCTGCTCGCCGTCGGCGACTCGCTGACGCTCGGCGCGGCTCTCGAACCCGACGGCGCAGCGGCGCTTCTGTCACGCCTGCTCGGGCGCCAGGTTGCCCTCGCGGAGCCCGAGCTCGCGCTCGGCGGGGCGCTGAGCGGCGCCCTTTCGGCGCTCGGGTGCGAAGCTGCGCGACGCCTCACGAGCGAGCCGGTTCGGATCGCCACGTTGCCGGAGGGGCGTCCCATCGAGCTCGAGGTGACGCTGCTCGTCGACGGGCACCCGTACGCGCTCGCGCTGCGAGCCTGGGCGAGCCTGCTCGAGCCCGAGTTCCCCCCGAACCTCGGGCTTCTCGCCGACGCTCGGCTCGAGCTCCGACTCGTGGTGGCGCTTTCCAGCGCGCGGCGAGCCGAGCTCGAAAACTTACAGCCCGGCGACGCTTGGTTCCCCGGAGAAGGCTGGTTCCTGGATCGTACCCTCGCAGGCCGCGCGGTGCTCGCGAGCGAAGCGGCGGAGCGAGGCGTCTGGGTAGACTTGGCTCGGGACGGAAAGGTTGTGCTACGGCAGGGAACCGCGGCGCTGCCGCTCGATACCATGGCAACAGACGGACCTTCCGCATCCGAGCTCGCTGAAGTCGCCCTCGAGGCGCCCGTGGTCGTGCGGGTCGAGCTCGCCAGCGTGAGCCTCTCGGCGCGCGAAGTGGCGTCGCTCAAGCCGGGCGACGTGCTCGAGAGCCAGCGCCGCATCGGCGAGCCGGTCGTGCTCCGGGTCGGCGGTCGCGTCATCGCTCGGGGCGATCTGGTCGACGTCGAAGGCGAGCTCGGCGTTCGGATTCGCGAAATCTTGGAGCCTACACCTTGAGAACTCACTGCTTCGTCGCCCTCGGGCTCTTCGTCGCCGCGGCGTCCTGCAAGAAGAGCGAGCCCGCTCCGCCTGCGCCCGCTGCATCGGTCGCGGCCGCTCCGGCGAGCGGAAGCGCCGCTCCGGCTGCGCCCGAAAAGCCCTGGTACGCCGGGGCCTGGAGCGGCACTTATGCGGCCGAGCGCTTCGCGATCGAGCTCCCCATCGGGAACGTGCCGGCCTGGAAGAAGGACGACGGCTCGAAGGCGTCGGGCGCGGGAAAGATCTCGCTCGAGGTCTCGCCCGAAGGAACCGTCAGCGGCAGCGCCGATGGGCCGCTCGGCAAGCACGTCGCGCGCGGCAGCGTGGAAGCCGATACCTTGCGCGTCGAGTTCGTGCCGGAGGCGGCCGGCGCCGACACCTTCCGGGGAGTGATGCTGGTCACGCGCGAAGGTGACTCGGCGAAGGGTGAGCTCCGCGCCTCGAGCGGCGACAGCCTGACGGTTCGGCGCGCGGACGTCACGCTCGCCAAGGCGCCGTGAGGGAGCGGTCATGAGCGGCGTCGCGGCTCGGTTCGAGCTCATCCGCGCGCGGGTGGACGCCGCGGCGATCAAGGCCGGGCGTGACCCGAAGAGCGTGCGCTTGCTCGCCGTCTCGAAGGGGCAGCCGAGCGAGCTCTTGCGCGAGGCGTACGCCGCCGGACAGCGAGACTTCGGTGAAAACTACGTGCAGGAGCTCGCGAAGAAGGCGGAAGAGCTCGCGGACTTGCCCGACCTTCGTCTGTTCATGATCGGGCACCTGCAGCGGAACAAGGCGAAGGTCGTGGTCCGTCACGCCGCCGGGGTGCACTCCGTGGACTCCGTCGAGCTCGCGCTCGAGCTCGACAAGCGCGTGGCCGAGGGCCAGATCTTGCCGGTGCTGATCGAGGTGAGCATCGCCGGCGAAGCGCAGAAGAGCGGCGTTCCGCCGGAGGAGCTCGGGGCGCTGCTCGACCGCGTGCGCGCGTGCGCGCGCCTGCGCGCCGTGGGCTTGATGTGCGTGCCGCCCGACAGCGACGATCCCGAGAGCGCGCGCCCCTTCTTCAGCAAGCTGCGCGAGCTCCGCGATCGCCACGGCGGCGCCGGAGAGCTCCCGGAGCTCAGCATGGGCATGTCTGCCGATTTCGAGATCGCGATCGCCGAGGGCTCGACCATGGTCCGCGTGGGCACGGCCATCTTCGGCCCGCGCAAGCCGCGCGGGGGCCCCGAAAGTTGAGCAAGAGGCGCGCTCCCGAAGGCGGCCCGACGCTCTTCGGCGAGGCCCAGCGC
>JAEZYO010000919.1 GCA_023419055.1 Pseudomonadota bacterium
CGAGCCGGCGAGAGCTCTACGGCGTGCTGGATCAAGCCTTCCAGCTGATGGGCATGCTCGATCCGCAAGGGCGCCTGATCCAGGCGAACCGCGCCGCGCTCGAGCTCATCGCCGCCGCGCCCGAGGACGTGCTCGGCAAGCCGCTCTGGGACACGCCCTGGTGGTCCCACTCCGAAGAGCTCCGGGAGCGCTTGAAGCTCGCCGTGGCCGAGGCGGCGCAGGGCAAGCTCGCGCGCTTCTCGGCCACGCACCCGGGCGCCGACGGCGAGCTCCGCTACGTCGACTTCTCGCTCAAGCCCGTCCTCGACGAGCAGCGTCACCCCACCGTGCTGATCGCGGAGGGCCGCGACGTGACCGAGCTCCGGCGCGCGGACGAGGCGAAGCGCGCGCTCGAGAGCCAGCTCGCCCAGGCGCAGAAGATGGACTCTCTGGGCCGCCTGGCGGGCGGGGTCGCGCACGACTTCAACAACCTGTTGACGGCCATCCTCGGCAACCTCGAGCTCGCGAAGCTCGACCTCCCGGAGGACTCGAGCGTGCGCGAGAGCCTCGACCAGATTCAGCACGCGAGTGAAAGCGCGAAGGGGCTCGTGCAGCAGCTCCTGGTCTTCACCCGGAAGCGGCCGTCCGAGCTCATGGTGCTCGATCTCCGCGTGGCCCTCGAGGACATCCTGCGCCTGCTCGGTCGTCTGCTCGGCGCCGACGTGCGCGTTTCGCTCGATCTCCCGGAGCGCGCCGCTCGGGTGAGGCTCGACCCGCTCCAACTCGAGCAGGTCGTCGTCAACCTGGCGGTGAACGCGCGCGACGCGATGCCCCATGGCGGCGAGCTCCGCATCGCCGTTACGCGCCGGGTTGACGCGAAGGGGGCTCGCGTCGTGCTCACGGTGTCCGACACGGGCGCGGGCATGAGCGAGGACGTGAAGGCTCGCGCGTTCGAGCCGTTCTTCACCACGAAGCCGGTGGGGAAGGGCACGGGCCTCGGTCTCGCGCTCGTGTTCGCGATGGTGCAGCAGAATGGGGGCGCCATCGGCGTCGAGAGCCAGCCCGGGGTCGGAACGCGCTTCGAGCTCGAGTTTCCGGAGGCCGAAGCGATCGAGCTCGAAGCGGAGGAGAGCGTCACCTCGGAGCCGCCGGGCGGCACCGAGACCATTCTGTTGGTCGAGGATCAGCGCGAGCTCAGCCGCTTCGCCCAGCAGAGCCTGCGGCGCCTCGGCTACACGGTGCACGCCTTCGCGAGCGCCGAGGAGCTCCTCTCGCAACGAGAGCGCGTGCCCGAGGCCGATCTCTTGCTTTCCGACGTCGTGCTCCCCGGGCTGAGTGGCCCGGCGCTCGCCGACCGCCTGGCGAGCGAACAGCCGGGCCTGCGCGTCCTGTTCGCGAGCGGCTATCACGAGGACGCGCTCAGGGAGCGCGCGGGCGCGGTCACGGACGGGCGCGTGCTCGCCAAGCCGTTCTCGATCGACGAGCTCGCGTCCGCCATCCGCGCCACCCTCGACTCGTGAAATTGCTTGGACGCGCGGCCCGACTCAGCGCGGCGGCTCGCCGTCGACGAGCGGGAGCGCCTCGGCGCCGAACACTTCCGAGAAGTGCGCGTAGGCGCGCTCGGCGGCGGCGCGCACGTCCGGGCGGCCGTGGCCGAGCGACGCGACCGAGGCGACCGGGTATTGTGAAATGCCGCAGGGTACGATCAAGCGGAACCAGTCGAGGTCGGTCGTGAGGTTCAACGCGAAGCCGTGCATCGTGACCCAGCGCGAGATCCGGACGCCGATCGCGCCGAGCTTCGCGGGCGAGGTGGCTTGCTCGGGGCCGCGCCAGAGCAGTGGATTTCCGGCGTCGGTCCACAGCCCGACGAAGCCTTCGTACGCTCCCGTGGCGATGCCGTACTCGGCGGTGAGGCGCCGCATCACCTCGGTCAGATCCTTCACGTAGCGGCGGACGTCCTGGCGATCGGGCGCAAGATCGAGGATCGGGTAGGCGACGAGCTGACCCGGCGCGTGCAAGGTCACGTCGCCGCCGCGCCCGGTCTCGGAGATCTCGACGCCTCGCTCGGCGAGCGCGGCGCGCGATACGAGGAGGTGCTCGGGCTTCGTCCCTCGACCGAGCGTGATCACGGGCTCGTGCTCCAGGAACAGGAGCGTGTCGCCGATTTGGCCGGCCTTGCGCGCCTCGAACAGCTCGAGCATGAGCTCGTGCGTGGGCGCGTAGCGGCGCCGGCCCAGGTAATAGCCGTGGAAGGTGCGCGACACGCGCGCTACTCCGGGACCTCGACGCCGGAGTCGCGCTGCTCGTCCCGGTGCTGGTCGATGCGCTCGGTGAAGACGCTGGCCACCTCGGGGTCGAACTGGAGGCCCGAGCAGCGGATGAGCTCGTTCAGCGTGACCTCGTGCGGCAGCGCGCGGCGGTACGCGCGGTCGCTGGTCATGGCGTCGTAGGTGTCGGCGACGGAGATGATGCGCGCGATGAGCGGGATGTCCTTGCCCGCGAGCCCGAGCGGGTAGCCGCGCCCGTCCCAGCGCTCGTGGTGGAGGTAAACTCCGGGGATCACTGGCCCGAGGAATTTGATCGGATCGAGGATGTCGCGCCCGTACACCGGGTGACGCTTGAAGATCTCGTACTCGTCTTGCGTGAGCTTGCCGGCCTTGTTCAGGTTCATCACGCAGCCGATCTTGCCGATGTCGTGCATCAGCGCCGCGTTCTTGACCACCTCGACCTGATCTTCCGGGAGCCCGAGCCAGCGCGCGAGCGCCGCGGCGTAGACCGCCACGCGCTCGGAGTGCCCGGCGGTGTAGCGATCCATCTTGTCGATGGTGCGGGCGAGCCCCTGGATGGTCTGGGCGAACGTCGCCTGCAGGTCCTCGTAGAGGCGCGCGTTCTCGATGGCCGCGGCAGCGCGCGACGCGATGATGCTGAGCAGCTTGCGCTGCCCCTCGTCGAAGCGCTTGCTCGCGGTGAGCGACACCACGGCGATGAAGCCCATCACCCGCTCCCGCATCTTGAGCGGCACGACGGCGACGCTCGAGACGTGGCGCGACGGGTGCTCGGCGAAGAGCTCGCGCGCGCGCGCCGAGTGCTCGATCAAGAACCCGGCGCCCTTGAGCCGCTCGATCACCAGCGCGGCGTCGATCAGGCCGAGCTCTTCACCCTCGGGGATGTCGGCGGAGTGCTCGACGCTGCGCTGGAAGTAGCCGCCCTCGCCGTTGTCGAGCCAGGTGGTGACGAGGTCGGCGCGCACCTCGTTGAGCGCGCTGTCCGCCACGGTGGCGATCACCTCGTCGAGCGAGAGGCTCGCCGCGATGGCCTCGCTCACGCGGTAGAGGGAGAGCGCCTCGCGCAGGCGCAGGTTCTCGGCCGTCAGCCGCTTCTTCTCCAGGCCGCGCTGCACGATGTGCACGATCTCTTCGACCTTGAACGGCTTCAAAATGTAGTCGTAGGCGCCGCGCTTCATCGCGTCGATCGCCGTCTCGACCGTGCCGAAGCCCGTCATGATGACCGTCAGCGTGTCGGGGTGCGCCTTGCCCACCTCGCGCAGGAGCTCGAGACCGCCCATCTTGGGCATCTTGAGGTCGCTGATGATCATGTCGTAGCGAGCGCGCTCGAGCTCCGACACCGCGCTCGAGCCGTCCTCGGCCGTGCGCACGATGTAACCTTCCATGCCGAGGAAGTCGGCAATGATGTCCCGAATGAACTTCTCGTCATCGACGACGAGAACGCGGGGACGGTCTTCGGGATAGCTCGAATCGAGCTGAGTCATGCCGGGTCGGGGTAGCTCGAATCGAGCTGAGTCATGCCGGGTCGTCGTTGGAACGTTCGCTACCAGGATAACAGAAAGCCCGGCGCGATCTCTGATGTCGCGCTCCCGGCCGGTCGGGGGCTCCCGCAGCGGCGCCCAGATCGAGACGGCTCAGCCGCGTTGACCGAGCAAACCGCCGAGCCCGCGACGCCCCACGAGGGGATCGTGGCTCTTCAGGAAGCTCAAATTCAGCGTGTTGATCACCGCGTGCGCGGCCAGAGGACCGGCCAGCGAACCCGTGAGCGAGAACATGGCGCCGAAGGCGAGCCCCACGAGCGTGGCCCACGCGACCCAAACCCAACGGCTCGGCCCCGGGAGTTGGTGCACCACTCCGAAAACCAGCGCCTGACCGAACAGGCCGAGCCAGGGCTGAAGCAACCCCCGAAAGAGGAGCTCTTCGCCGAGCGAGCTCGATACTGCCAGGGCGACGATGCCGACGAAGGGGACCCCACGGGCGAGCGGCCTGAGCTCGAGGTGGAGGTTTCGTGCCCACGCGAAACGCGGCACCATCATGCGAGTCGCGACGGCGACGAGCGCGCCGAACGCCATCCCGATGGCCACGCTGTAGACGTGGCTCGTGAGTCCCGGGAGCGTGAGCCACGGGGCCGGGTGCAGGAAAGGCGAGGAGTCGCGGAGGAAGAGCGCCGCCGCGGCTGCGACTGCCGCCATGATGCCGTAAGCGGCAGCAAACCAGCCCCAACGAGTCATGGCTCGGCCAACTATCGCACTTTCCGCCCGAGGTCGCATCCCCTCTCGGCCGGAGCGCACCACTTCGTGTAGATTCACTCGCGCTTGGCCACCTCGGTCGACCAGGGAGTAATCCGCGAGCGCGTCGAATCCGCGCTCGACCTGGTCGATACCATCGCGCGACAAGTGTCCCGCGCCCTCGGCGCGGCGGTCGAGCTCGACGAATTGAAGAGCTTCGGGCGCGAGGGGCTCTTCGATGCGGCGCGCCGTTTCGACCCGAGCCGCGAGGTCCCGTTCCGAGGCTACGCGAGTTTTCGAGTGCGCGGCGCCATCGTGGACGGCGTGCGCTCGACCGCGAGGTTGCCCCGTCGCGTGCACGAGAAGCTGAACGGTCTCTCGGCCGCTCAGCAGGCGAGCGAGGGCGCGTTCGAGGACACCTGCGGCCCGAACCGCGCGCCCGTCACGGCCGCTGCCGCCGAGCAGGCTCTCGGTCAACACCTCGCCGCCATGGCGACGGCCATGGCGCTCGGCCTGGTCGCGCCCATCGCGCAGGGTGAAGAAGGAGAGAAGACCGCCCTCGATCTCTCCGAGGATCCCGAAGCGATAGTCGCCCGGAAGGAGCTCGCCGGGCTCCTCCGAGACGCGATCGAGGAGCTCCCGGAGCACGAGGGGACGCTCGTGCGGCGTCACTATCTCGAGGGTGACAGGTTCGATCAGGTGGCCGCGGAGCTCGGGCTCAGCAAGTCCTGGGCGAGCCGACTGCACACGCGCGCCATCCAGAAGCTCACCAAGCGGTTACGGAGCGGAAAAACCTAGCAACCCGCCTCGGCGTGCGGCCGACCTTCGGGCATGGCCCTCGAAGTCGAAAGCGCGCTCCCTCGAGCGTCCTTCTCCGTCACGAAAACCACCGACCCCTTGCCCCGAGAGCCCGCGCAGGAGTCATTTTCTCGGGTGCTCGGGGCGCTGGGCGCTCGCGTCGATCAGGGTGAAGCGTTGATGGGGGGCGTCGCTTCCGGCAGGTGGTCGAGCTCCGACCCCGGGACGCTCATCGCGCTCCAGGCCGGCATTTATCGCTACAGTGAAGTGGTGGATCTCGCGGGGAAGCTCGTGGATCGCGCCTCGAATGCGGTGCGAACCGTGCTCCAGGCCGGTCATTGATGTAGATTCCGGGCTCGAGCCCATGCCCGAACGTATCGTCGTCGCCATGAGCGGAGGAGTCGACTCCTCTCTCGCTGCAGCACGCCTGCATGCGGCCGGTTTCGACGTGATCGGGGTCACCCTCCACCTCTGGGACTACCCGGACGACGGCACGGTCAAGAGCCGCTGCTGCGCGCCGGAGGACATCCACGACGCGCGTCGGGTGGCTGATTTCCTCGGCTTTCCGCATTTCGCGTTCGATCGACGCGAGCTCTTCCAGTC
>JAEZYO010000930.1 GCA_023419055.1 Pseudomonadota bacterium
CCCGAGGACTTCCAGCTGGTGGTGACGGATCTGCACATGCCCGTGATGACCGGCCTCGACGTGGCGCGCACCGTGCTGGCGGAGCGCCCGAACACGCCCGTCATTCTCATCAGCGGCTACAGCGGGCCGACGGCTGAGAAGGTGCGGGCGCTCGGGATACGAGAGGTCATCGGGAAGCCCCTCTCCATCGCGCGCCTGGCGCGAGCGGTGCACGGAGCGCTCACCGGGACGGCTCCACGTGGTAGCTGGGCGCCGTAGCGGCCTCGCCAGAAAAGGAGAAGCTCGGAAGCCGAGCGCCGAGCCGTCCTCGGCTGGTGAGGCGCTAGCGTCCTCCCGCCACGTCCAGGATCACTCCGGTACAGTACGAAGCGTCGCTCGACGCGAGCCAGAGGATCGCGCGAGCCACCTCCTCCGCGCTGCCGGCGCGGCGCATCGGAAGGCTCGGCCCGGCGAGCCGCGCGCGCTCGGGGTTACCGCCGCTCGCGTGGATTTCCGTGTCGATGATGCCGGGGCGCACGGCGTTGACACGAATGCCCTCCCCGGCCACCTCTTTCGCGAGACCTATCGTCAAGGTATCGATCGCCGCCTTCGACGCGGCGTAGTCCACGTACTCACCGGGCGCTCCGTGCTTCACCGCGGCGGATGAGACATTGACGATAGAGCCGCCGGAGCCTCCGCGGGCCGTGGACAGGCGCTTCACGGCCTGAGCAGCGCACAAGATGCTACCGATCACGTTGATCCCCAGGAGGCGCTGCAAGCGCTCCTCGCGCATCTCTTCCACGCGCATCATGCGGTCGACGACTCCGGCGTTGTTGACCAGGACCGTCAGCGTTCCAAGCTCCCGATCCACGACCTCGAAGAGCCGCTCGACCTCCCGCTCACGGCTCACGTCCGCCTGGACGGCGACCGCTCGGGCTCCCGCAACGATAGCGTCTCGCACGACGTTCTCGGCGGCCGCGGCGTCATGCACGTAGCCGACCGCGACCGCGTAACCTCGTTGAGCCGCCAGCCTGGCCGTCGCCGCGCCGATGCCTCGCCCTCCCCCGGTGATCAGGATGGTTCCATTCATGAACCCAAGAGGCCCGAGCGCCGGATCTTCGTCAAGGCACAGATCCAGCCGTTTTCGCGAAGAGGAATGCAGCCACCCGGCGCGGCGTAGAACCTTCGGCCCCGGTGCTCAGATTCACTTTGTCCTTCATGATCCTGGGGCTCCCGAATGTCGGGCTCGCGCTCTACCTCTTTGCGAGCGCTTGTCGGGAGATCGCGCGCGGTGACGGCATGGGTGAAGCCATGCTCGCCGGGATCGTGCTCTTGGTCTCGTTGGGCCTCGTGCTCTTCGCGGTGCCGGCTCTCTTTTGGGGGTTCACCTGCGCTCGACGCGCGCGCCGAGCCAATCGGGTGCGGCTCGCGGTCGCCGCGGTCCTCTCGCTCGGCTCGTTCATCCCGGTGCTCCTCATGCTGCTCTCCTTCGTGCGCTGAGCACAGGCGCGGGTGTGGCGCAGGCGCTCGCCCTCGAGCACGCCCTCGCGCGCTCACCGGCATGGCGTTTGCTCCGATGTCCGGAAGGGATGGCAATCTGGGACACGATCATCGTGGGCGGTGGGCCTGCCGGGCTCAGCGCAGCGCTCATTCTCGGGCGTTGCCGGCGCCGCGTCGTGCTCTACGACGACGACTCGGCGCGCAACCGGGTCTCGCGCGGCATTCACGGCTTCGTGAGTCACGACGGCATCCCCCCCGATGAGTTCCGCCGCTGTGCCCACGCGGAGATCTCGACGTACGGCGTCGAGATCAGGAACGGACGCGTCGTCGAGGTCGCGCAAGTCGAGGCAGGCTTCGAAATCCGCGCGGAGCCGGGAGGCCGAGAAACGACGCGCAAGCTGCTGCTCGCCACGGGCGTCCACGACGAGCTCCCTGCGATACCCGGCGCGCGCGAGCTCTACGGCCGCGGCCTCTTCCCCTGCGCGTACTGCGACGGGTGGGAGCTCCGGGACCGTCGTCTTGCGGCTTACGCATCGGGCTCCTCGGCCGCCGAGTTCGTGCTCGGGCTCACGACCTGGAGTCGCGACGTCGTTCTCTTCACCAACGGAGGTGAGCCTCCCTCCAGCGAGGATCGAGCGCGGCTCGAGCGCTACGGGGTCGCTCTACGGCAGGAACGCGTGCAGAGCTTCGACGGAGGCGCTCGGGGACTCGAGGCCGTCATCCTCGAAAATGGCGAGCGCGTGCCTCGCGATGCGCTCTTTCTACACCTGGGTCAGAGGCTCGCCGCTCCACCGCTCGCCGCCATGCTCGGCTGCGAGTTCGAGGAGGGCGGCCCCGTACGAACGTTCGAGAAGCAGACCACCAACGTGCGCGGGCTCTACCTCGCCGGTGACGCGGCCCAGGACGTGAAGTTTGCCATCATCGCAGCGGCGCACGGCGCCCGGGCGGCTCACGAAATCAACCAGGCCCTGCGCACAGAAGATACGCGCTGAGCGGCACATTTCGCGCGTCCCGCGCGGGCACTCTGGTAGAGGAGAAGGCGGAGAGCCTTTCCGGGCTCGAACCCACCGATGAGCACCGAAGTGGCCCGCCCTCCTCGAGCCCGTAGCTTCTCGTCGCGCGCGCTCGACGCCATCGAGCGACTCGGCAACAGGCTCCCGGATCCGGTCGTCTTGTTCGTAATCGGGCTCTTCGCGACCTGGATCACGTCGAAGCTCCTCGCCGGCGTCGAGTTCGCGGAGATCGACCCGCGAACCATCAAGCCGGAGACTCCGTCCGGCACTCCGATCCGCATCGTCGATCTGCTGACGGCGCCGGCGCTCGCGAGCTTCCTCGCCGGCATGGTCAAGACCTTCACCGACTTTCACCCGCTCGGCGTCGTGTTGGTGGCGCTGCTCGGTGTCGGGGTGGCGGAGCACGTCGGCTTCTTGCAAGCGTCGTTGAAGGGCCTCCTGCAGATCACGCCGCGGCGCTTGCTGACGCCGATGCTGATCCTGGTGGGCCTGTTCAGCCACACCGCGTCCGACGCCGGCTACGTGCTCGTCATCCCGATGGGTGGCATCCTGTTCCGGACGGCGGGGCGGCACCCGCTGCTCGGCATCGCGGTCGCCTTCGCCAGCGTGTCCGGCGGCTTCAGCGCCAACCCGCTCGTCTCCGCGCTCGACCCCTTGCTCGCCGGGATCACTCAGGCTGGGGCGGGGGTGCTGAACTCGCAGTACGTCGTGAACCCGCTCGCCAACTACTACTTCACGGCCTCCTCCTCGGTCGTGATCGTGATCGCGGGGTGGGTCCTCACGGACAAGGTGATCGAGCCGCGCCTCCGCGCCGTACCCGTCGACGGCGACGCTGACGCCGAGCCCGTGCTCGCCGGGCTCTCGGTCGAAGAGAAGCGAGGTCTGCTCTGGGGGCTCGGCGTCCTGGTCGCGTTCCTCGCGCTGATAGCAGCCTGGGCCACCCCGGTCGAAAGTGCGCTTCGCTCCCCTCCACCGGCGAGCTCGCTCATCAAGTCGGGCCCGGGCGGCGCGCCGTTGATGCACGCGATCGTCCCGCTGATTTTC
>JAEZYO010000189.1 GCA_023419055.1 Pseudomonadota bacterium
GCTCCGCGGGCGGGTGCGCCGGAGCCGGCGGCTCGGCGGCGGGTACGGGCGGGCTCTCCGACGCGGGAACGGGAGGTTCGGGCGACACGGGAGGTACCGGAGGCGCCGGCGCCGGTGCCGGGAACGCGGGCAACGGTGGCGGAGGCGGGAGCTCCGGCTCGAGCGGAGGCTCCGGTGGCCGGCAGTATTCGACGGATTCGGCTACCTTCTTCGGTGAGCCGCGCTGCCAGGGCATCGCCCACTGCGAGAGCTTCGAGAGCACCGCCGAAGGGGCCCTGCCGTCGGGTTTCACCCTCCAAGGTTATGGGACGCGCACGGTCGGGACCGTGAGCGACGTGGCGGCGCGCGGCGCCCGGTCTCTGCGCTTTCAGGTCCCCGCTCAGGGGAGCGTCACCGCGTGGCTCACCAAGACTTCGCTCGGCGCGCTCGGCGACGCCCACTTCGGGCGCGTCTTCGTGCGGATCTCGGAGCCTGCTCCGAGCGAGTTCGTCCACTTCGACCTCTTCGCCGGCATCGGTCCCTTCATGGGACACACCAACGAGGTGCGCTGGGCCGTCACGGGAACCGGCGCGGGGACGTCCCAGAGCAACTGGTCCTTCATCTACAACGTCCAACCCTCGGGTGATGGCGCAGGCCCCGAGTTCGGGTCGGAGGGGGATCGCTCGGCGCACCCGAGCGTCGGGTCCTTCATGTGCCTCGAATGGTCCTTCGACGCCGCCGCGGCGGAAGCTCGCTTCTTCCTCGACGGAAACGCGATCGAGTACCTCCACATCGACACCGAGCGCTCCGAGATCCCGGTCTTCGACTCGCTCGCGGTCGGCTTCGCCAAGTACCAGAACACCGCGGCGTTCACGGTTCACCTCGACGAAGTCGCTTTCGATCCGGAACGCATCGGCTGCAACAACTGAGCCCGCGCGCGCGCGGCCGACGAGTTCGCCTTCTGCCGGCCGATGCTCTTTTTCTGACCCCTCCTTCGAGAAAAAAGGGTCAATAGAGGAACCAGTTCCCGTTGCCGGCAGCCTTCTGTCTCGGATGAAAACTTATGCAGCTGAATAGCGGCGCATCGGCGCTCTTTCCTTGGTCTCTCCTGGTCGCCGGCCTCGCCACGCTGGCCTGCTCCGAGGACGTCGCCGTTCAACCGAGCTCGCTCTCGACGGGCGGTTCGACGAGCACGAGCGGCGGCACGAATGGGATGGGCGGCACTGCTATCGCCGGGTCTGGCGGGATCCTCGCATCGGGAGGCCAGGGGAGCGCGGCCGCGGGAGGTCAGGCAGGCGCCAACACGGGAGGGCTGGGGACCGGAGGTACGGTCACGGGCGGTGCGGGTGGCGCCTCGACGGGGGGCACGGCCGGGAGCGGTGGCGATTCGAACCCGGGCTCCTGTCCCTCTCCGACTCCCGGAACGAACCCGGGACGGGTCTGCATCCGAGGCAAGAACTACTACCTGAACGGCGTCAACGTCGCCTGGGACCAGTGGACCCTGGATCTAACGAACTACGACGCCGGTAAGTTCGAGGCGATGTTCTCGACCATCGCCGCTTCCGGGGGAAACGCCGTGCGCTGGTGGTGGTTCATCGACGGCGAATCTCAGCTCAGCTTCTCCGGCAACCTGGTTCAGCCGCTGCAGCAAAAGATCTTCGACAACCTGGATGTCGCCTTCGACGCGGCCGCGGCGCACGGCATCCTGATCATGCCGGTGTTCTTGTCGTTCGATATCGAGAATCGAAGCCGCGAGTTCCTGGTCACGGACGCAGCAGCCACGGACGCGTTCGTCGCCAACGTCGTGACGCCCCTGGTCGAGCGCTACGCCGATCATCCCGGCATGGGCCTGTGGGAGATCATGAACGAGGGCGATTGGCTCCTGACCGGCGAGGGCGGGACGGTGTCGGTGTCCGACTACCAGAGGTTCCACGGCAAGGTGGCGGCAGGCATTCACGCTGCCGACAGCGACGCGCTCGTGACGACCGGCTCTGCGAGCTTCAAGTACCTGGAGGGCGGCAACAACATCCTCTCCGATGCGGCTTTGAGATCGGCCGCAGGGGGCGACCCTCTCGCGTATCTGGACGTGTATCAGACGCACTACTACGGCTGGATGCACGGCGACGGCTGGTCTTACGAACCCTGGATCAAGACCAGCAGCGCTTACAACGGGGACGGTAAGCCGATCCTCATCGGCGAGTTTCCGTGCAAGGGAGAGGCGGGCCGCTGGTCCACCCTCCAAATGCACGCGGAGTCGGTTTCGCAGGGCTACGCGGGGACCTTCTGCTGGGCGTACTTCGACAACCGAGCGGATGACGAAGGCACCTGGAGCGATGCGCAAGCCGGAGTCGCCGCAGTGGCCGCACAGATCCCGAACGCCATCAGCGGCGAGTGATCACGCTGGCGAGGCTCGTTCGGATCACAGCGCTTCGGCGACGTAGATCTCGGTGTTGCCGCTGCGATCGGAGCCGAAATAGAGGCGCGTTCGATCGGCGGTCAGGTGCGGGTGCGACTCGAAGCCTACCGAGTCGTTGACTTCGCCGAGCGGTTCGACCCTCTCGACCTCGGCCCCGGGTGACTCACGATACGCCCAGAAGAGATCGCCGAGGCCCAGGCGACCGGAGTGGAAGAGGAGCTCACGACCGTCGTCGACCAGAAACGGCGTGCTGTCGGCGCCGTCGAAGTTCACGCCCGGCACGAGCGCCGGCGGCCCCCAACTAGCGGTGAGCGACGGGCGCACGAGCTCGTAGAGATCGCGCGACTCGGCGGTGCCGATGGAGACGGCCATGCGTAGCTCCGCCTCGTCGACGGAGGGGGCGATGACGAGCAACGCGGAATCTCCGGTGTCGATCGGGATGGGCTCGGGCGTGCCGAAGGGCTCGTCGCGGCTCGGTCGGCTCGCGAAATAGAGCCCCGCAGGCTCTCGCTTGGACGAGAACCAGAGCCGGAGGCCGTCCCTGGATATCGCAGGATTCTGGTCGGTCTCGACGCTGTTCACCTCGGTCACGGGTTCCGGCGGATCCCAGGGACTGCCCGTGTCCGCGCGCGTTGCCCGCCAGATTTCGGCGTTCCCGCTCCGATCGGAGAAGAAGTAGATCTCGAGCTCGTCCGCCGTGAGCGTCGGATCCTGATCCTTGGCGTCCGGGTCGTTGAGCTCGTCCACCGGGGTGGGCGCGGCGAACCGGGGACGCGTGACGCCAGTGTCGCCGCCGGCAGGCGCTCCAGCTTCGCCGGAGCTGTTCGCGCCGGCCTGGCCAGCCGTGTCCGCGCCGCCCTGGCCGGTCGCTGGAAGGCCCGCTTCGCCGCCGGATCCGGCTTCGCCGACGGCGCGCTCGCGAGCGATGACCTCACTGCGTTCGTCGCACCCCGACCCACACAGGGCCAACACGATGCCACTAGTGAGCGCGTAGTGCCGCGACATCCACGACTTCCAGGGCCGGAAAGTATCACGCGACCTCCCGCGCGACAAAGTGCGGGCTACCGTGACCGACTGCACCCGGTTCGCGCAACGAAGTGATCGGGCCACCCCTCGCTCCGGCGAGGGGCACCGCCCAAGGAGAACCGTTCTTTGCGTAGACTCGAGCTCGTGGGTAAGCCTGCGGCCCAGACTGAGATCCCACCGGCTCGAGCCCAGCGGTCGCAGGACCCGTTCGTGTCGCTCGCTCGTCGCGCGTCCGAGGGGGACCCCGCGGCGATCCGCGAGCTCGTGATGGAGCTCGGTGGGCCCATGCTGCGAACGGTGCGAAGAGTTCTCGGGAGCCGGCACCCGGACGCCGAAGACGTGGCCCAGGAATCCGTCATGGGCCTGCTCTCGGCGCTCGCCCGCTTCCGAGGCGAGTGCACGGTCACCCATTTCGCGCACCAGGTTGCCTTGCGCCGCGCCCTCCACGCGCGGCGAGCCTTCAAGACTCGCGGCAGGGAGAGCGACCTCGAGCTCGACTCGGAGTGGGAAGGTGGCGACGGCGAGGCATCGCCGCTCGACGGAGCGATCTCCCGGGAGCGGCGGCGCGTGGTGCGCTCGCTGCTCGACCAGCTGCCGGAGCCGACGGCCGAGGCGCTCGCGCTGCATTTCATGCTCGGGTACACGGTGGAAGAAATCGCCACCACGTTGGACGTTTCTCCGAACACGATCTGGAGCCGTTTGAAGTTGGGCAAGCGAGCGCTGAAGGCGGCGCTGGATTGCGATGCGCGGCTCGCGGAGCTGCTGCGCGGGAGGCACACGTGAAGGATTGTCGTGGAGAGCTGCTCGGGCGGGTGCGTCGAGGGCTCGCCTCCGATCAGGAGCGGAAGGCGTTCGAAGCGCACCTCTCGAGCTGCGAGAGCTGCGGCATGTTGTGCGACGTGATGGGCGACTTCGATGCGGTGGGCGAGGCGCAGCCCGGGGACTCGGAGCGGGTGGCGCGCATGGCCGCGCTCGCGGCTGGCACTCGTCGTATCGCTCCGCGCGTCCCGCTACGCGGAGCGCGTCGCGCCTGGTTGTTGGCAGCTGCGGCACTCGTGCTCACCGGCGCCGCCGTCGCTAGCGGGGTCCGCTGGGTCGCGCTGCACTCGCAGCCCGAAGAGGCCGCCCCGCGGGCGCCAGAAAGCACCACTTTGGCACCGACGCCGCCGCGCAAGGCCCCCGTTCTCGAACGGGCGACCGCACCGACCGAGGTCTTGCCACCGG
>JAEZYO010000966.1 GCA_023419055.1 Pseudomonadota bacterium
AAGTAGCGGTGGTTCTTTCCGATGTCCGCCGCAGCGTGAAGCTGGGCGACGATTTCCGGCGGCGTCGGGCGATCGGGGTTACCGAGTCCGAGATCGATGAAGTCGGCGCCTTGAGCCAGCACCCGCTCCTTGACCGCATCGGTCCGGACGAAGGCATAGGGGGGAAGGGACTCAGCGCGAGGGAACGACCAGGCCATGATGGTAACGGGGGCGAACTCCTATCACGAAAGTGTGAAGCCGAAACACAGAAGATCGACGAGCCGGCCGGCCGCGGTTCCAAACCCAAGCAATTCTCGAACAGAACGATCGCGTCCCCCTACGCGGGCGCGGCGCGAAACCAAACGGAAGCGCGCACCGCCGCCGCTTGCTTCCGTTCGCGGCAAAATCGAGGGGCACGCTATGCTCGTGGTCAGAACGCATGGCGAAGTACGAGATCCGCGGCGCCACTCCCCGAGACGAGGAGCCGCTCCTGGAGCTCGCCCGGCACCTGAACACGGTGAACCTGCCGAACGACCGCGCGCACATTCAGCGCCTGCTCGTCCACTCGGAGAAGAGCTTTCGCGGTGAGCTCCACGAGCGTCGCCGCAAGTTCGTGTTTCTGTTGTGTGACGACAGCGGCAGAGCGCTCGGCACGTCGATGATCGTGGCGCAGCTCGGACGACGCGACGCGCCCTACATCTACCTCGACGTGATCGACGAGGAGAAATACTCGAGCGCTCTCGATCGACACTTCCATCACACCGTGCTCCGCATCGGTTTCTCTTACGACGGCCCTACCGAGATCGGCGGGCTCGTGGTGGCCCCCGAGCACCGGCGCGGCGTCGATCGTCTGGGTCTCTTGATCTCGTACGTGCGCTTCCTCTACATCGCGACGCACCGCGAGCTCTTCCGGCAAGAGATCCTGGCGGAGCTTTTGCCTCCGCTCGAACCGGACGGAACGAGCCATTTGTGGGAGGCGTTCGGACGCCGTTTCACCGGCATGAGCTACGCCGAAGCGGATCTGCTCTCGAGCGAGAACAAGTCGTTCGTGCGCGATCTGTTCCCGAACGGCAGCGTCTACGCCTCGCTCCTGAGCCCGGAGGCGCAGTCGGTGATCGGCAAGGTGGGCGCGCAGACGAAGGGCGTCGAGAAGATGCTGCGCCGCATCGGCTTTCGCTATGCCAAGCGCATCGACCCGTTCGACGGCGGCCCGCACTTCCTCGCACCCGCGGATGAAATCTCGCTCATCGCCGAGACCCGGCGCGTGCCGGTCGCGAGCGCAGAGCCGGACCCGGCCGCGCCGCGAGCGCTGATCGCGCGCGACTTGCCCGAGGCGCCCTACTTCCGCGCGCTGCCGACGAACGCCGAAGTCACCCGGGAGGACGTGCGGATCTCGAACGACGCCCGAGGCGCGCTCGGGGTCGCACCAGGCGACGAAGTGATGTGCCTGCCGCTCCGGTAGGCGAGAACTCTCGGATGTGCGTACCCGCGAGCCGGCGAGGATGACTGAGTGGCGAAGAGGTCGGCAGAGAAAGAGAGCGCGCCGCGCGACGCGCACCGGCCCGAGGTCGAGGCGGCGCTCGCGCGTGTGCGCGCCGTGCTCGAGGAGCGCGGCGTCCTCCTGCGCCAGGACCTCTCACTTCCGTGCGTCACCACCCTGATCGTCGGGCAGCCGATCCGCGGCTCCTGGTGGAGCCATCCCGAAAACAAGCTCATCTACGACACGCTCGGTCGACTCGAAAGCGAGACCGCGCGCGTCAAGCTCCTGAACGAGAAGGTCACGCTCGTCCACCGGCGACTCTGGCCCGAGCTCGTCGTCATCGGCCAATCGCGCGCCGATTGGCAGCTTCGCGCTCTCTCGGAAGGAGCACGAAAGATCCTCGACCAGGTCGATCGCCCACTTCGAGCCGACGAGCTCGACGTCGAGGCCACGGGCAAGGCGCGGCACGATCTCATCGCCGAGCTCGAGCGAAACCTGCTCGTCCACGGCTACGACCTTCACACCGAGCGAGGCTTCCACGTGCGAGTGCTCGAGCCCTGGTCCGCATGGCAGAAGGAGCACGGCGTGAACGGCAAGCTGCCCTCACCGAGCACCGCGATGGAGACGTTCGAGCGCGCGATTGACGGGTGGTCGAACGCTCGCTTGCCTTGGGGTTGAGGCAGACGCCTCATCCGCTTCGTGGCCTGGCATCCTTCTAAACGCTCGATCTGATTCGGGTAAATGGTCTACGACCCTCGAGCAAGCGACTGTGCCCTTCGTCAGGAGCCTCCGCACCCAGGGACGAGCGATGTCCTCTTCGTCATTCAGCGTCGCACCCAGCAAAACTGGCCTGCGGTCCGGTTTTTGGTAACCGGAAGGTAGAAAAGCTGACTGACGGCGACGTCAGGCGGCTTCGCACCCTTGGTCCCGTGGATCTCCTTGGGGGAAGCCGTCCGAGCACCCAGCGTTCGCGGATGTTCGCCAGGAAATCTGGTCTCGCACCCTTCCCTGACGGGAAAGCAACCGGGAGATCGGCTCCGCTAGGGTCGCGGAGCGACCGACAACGTCGTCATTCGGGCGCTCCTGCATCGGACCGGCCGAATCGCCTGGGTCACGACGGTGGCGTCGCCAGCACGGCGGACTTGCCGACGTCGTCGATCTCCACGCGCCCGTCACGCATGCGAACGACGCGCGGCATGCTCTCCGCGAACGCCGGATTGTGCGTGACCACGATGATGGTCGTGCCGTGCTCGCGGTTGATCTGGAAGAAGAGGTCGTGGATGGCGTCGCTGGTCGCCGTGTCGAGGTTGCCGGTGGGCTCGTCAGCCAGGAGCAGCTTCGGATCGAGCGCGAGCGCGCGCGCCACGGCTACGCGCTGCTGCTCGCCGCCCGAGAGCTCGCCGGGGCGGTGGGTGGCGCGGTCCTTGAGCCCCACCTCTTCGAGCAGCGCGAGGGCGCGCTTCTCCATCTCCTTCTTGCTCTTGCCCTGGATCATGCCGGGCATCGTCACGTTCTCGAGCGCCGTGAACTCGGGCAGGAGGTGATGGAACTGGAAGACGAAGCCGATGTCGCGGTTGCGCACCGCGGCGAGCCGCGAGCTCGACATGGTCGTGAGCTCTTCGCCGCCCAGGCGGATGCGCCCGGAGCTCGGGAGGTCGAGCGTGCCGATGCAGTGGAGCAAGGTGCTCTTGCCCGCGCCGCTCGGCCCGACGATGGCGAGGATCTGGCCTCGATAGATGTTGAGGTCGATGCCCTTCAGCACGTCGAGCGTGCGCCCCATGTGCTGAAAGCTCTTCTTCAGATCTTCGATGATGACGAGCGCTTCGGCCAAAGGGACCTCATTCGTAACGGATGCCGTCCACGGGCCGCAGTCTGCTGGCCGCGAGGGCGGGGTAGAGCGTGGCGAGGGTCGTGATCGCGAGCGCAGAGAGCGCCACGATCACGAAGTCGAACGGATCGACCGAGATGGGCAGGCGGTCGATGTAATAAACCTCGGGGTCGAGCCGGATGCCGAAGCGGCGCAGGCTCTCGGCGATGGCATAGCCCGTCGCGACGCCGAACACGGTGCCCATCATGCCGATCAGCACACCCTCGAGCATGAAGATGCGGAGGATCGCGTTGTCGCTCGCGCCGAGCGCCTTCAAAATCGCGATCTCCTTGCTCTTCTCCGTGACCATCAAGAGCAGGGTGCAGATGATGCAAAAGCTCGCGACCAGGGTCGCGATCGAGAGGATGACGAAGGTCGCCACGCGCTCGAGCTTCAGCGCGCTGAACAGGTTGCGGTTGAGCTCGTTCCAGTCGCGAACGCGGAGGTCGTCACGATCGTTGATCAGCGCCTCGAGGTTCGGGCGCACCTCCGCGACCCGCTCGGCGTCGTTGGCGCGCACCTCGATGGCCGTGACGGTGCCGTCGAGATCGAGGAAGTCCTGCGCGACGTCGAGCAGCACGTACGCGTGGCTCGCGTCGTACTCGTACATGCCGCTGTAGAAGACCGCCGCCACGCGGAACTTGCGGCTGCGCGGGAGCACGCCCATCGGCCCGAGATCGCCGAGCGGCGAGACCAGCGTGATCTCGTCGCCCACGTAGACGTGGAGCGTCTTCGCGAGCTCGCGCCCGAGCACGACGGCCGGGTACACGTCGTCCGGCACCACCGCCGCCGCCACCGCGGGGTCGAGCTTCTCCTTGACCTTCGGCTTGAAGTCGGGCCCCTTCAAGTACACCTCACCGCCCGGGCCGAGGCCGATCGGCTCGTCGTCGGGCAGGTTGGCGAGCTTCTCCGGGCGCTCGAGGTAGGCGAACTTGCCGATCTCGATGTTCCGCTTGAGGTCGATGACGTCGCCGATCGAGGCGCTGTCGACGCCGCGCAAGAGTACGCCCGCGGTGTTGGTGGAGCTCGAAGCCATGGCTTCCCCACCCACCACCGGCGTCGCCGCTCTGACGCCCGGCGCCTTCCTCACGTCGTCCAGGAGATCGCGCCAGTGCTGGAACCCGCCGAGCTGCTTCGACTCGATCCGGACGTGCGCGTTGTTGCCGAGGATCTTGCGCTTGAGGTCGGCTCCGAAGCCGCCCATGACGCTCACGACGACGCAGAGCGCGCAGGCACTCACGCCCACGCCCAGCATGCTGAGGACGCTGATGGCGGTGAGAAAGCCGCTCTTGCTCGCGCGCACGTGGCGCGAGGCGACGAACGGCACGAAGCGGCCCGCCTCGATGCGGTCGAGGATGCGAGGAATGAGGAGCGCCATCCCTCCGGCCACGAACACGACCACCGAGAGCGCCGCGCCCACGCGCACGAACTGGTGCCAGAGCACGAAGTACGTGCCGCGGTGCTCGGGCAGCGTGAACGACCAGTAGCCGAAGCCCGCCGCGCCGACGAGCGCGAGGCCGGTGACGGCCCAGAGCAGCTGGCGCCGCCCCTTTCGCCCCAGCGCGCGCAGGCCGAGAAACAAGAGCCAGCCGATCGCGATGACGGCGACGCCGATCACGCCGATGCGACCCCACAGGCCGAGCGCCTCCCAAGCCCGCATCACGAGCGACGGCTTGTCACCCGTGATCTGAATCGTGCGGCTCGGGGCGGCGAGGAGATCGATCATCCGCCTTCTGGCCTCATCAGCGGAAACGCGATGACGTCGCGGATCGACGGCTGCCCGGCGAGCGCCATCACGAGTCGATCCACGCCGAGGCCGAAGCCCGCGGCCGGCGGCATGCCGTGCTCGAGCGCGACGATGTAGTCCTCGTCGTAGTCCATGGTCTCTTCGGCGCCACGGCTCTTGAGCTCGACCTGGTGCCGGAACCGGCTCGCCTGATCGTCGGGATCGTTGAGCTCGCTGAAGGCGTTGCAGAGCTCGCGCCCGTGCACGAAGAGCTCGAAACGGTCGACGAGCGAAGGATCCGAATCCTTGCGGCGCGCGAGCGGCGAGACCTCCGCCGGGTAGTCCACGATGAAGACCGGCACGCTGCGAGAACCGTCGGCGGAGCGATAGTCTTCCGCGAGGAACGGTTCCGCGATGTACTCGTAGGCGATGAAGATCCGCTCACCTTGCGAGCCCGAGTGCCCGAGCGCCCGGCGCAGGTTCTGCCAGTCGATCTTCTTCGCGCGCTCGCTCACCTCACGGTAGCCGGCGACCAGGGCGTCCGCGGCAGGGTCACGCGGCGCTTTGGGATCGGCTGCGGTCGCGAGCGACTCGAGCTTCTCCACCAGATCGGCGGGCAGCCCCGCGCGCGAGAGCGCCTCGAGGATCCCCTTCAGCATCGGCACGCGCCGGAACGGCTCCTCGAGCGTGAAGGGGCGCTCACCGTACCAGCGCGCGTACTCGGCGCCGAGCCCGAGCTCCTCGAGCCTGCGCTTCAAGAACGCGTCCACGTGACGGAAGAGCTCCTCCGTCAGGTCGAGCAGCGTCTCGTACGTCGCGTACGCCTGGTAGAACTCGAGGATCGTGAACTCGGGGTTGTGACGAGTGCTGAGCCCTTCGTTGCGGTAGGCCCGGCCGATCTCGTACACGCGCTCGAAGCCGCCCACGAGCAGGCGCTTCAAGTAGAGCTCCGGCGCGATGCGCATGAAAAGCTTCATGTCGAGCGCGTTGTGATGCGTCTCGAACGGCTTCGCCGCAGCGCCGCCGATCAGCGTGTGCAAGGTCGGGGTCTCGACCTCGAGGAAGTCGCGGCGATCGAGGAAGTCCCGCAGCCCCTGGACGATGATCGAGCGCGCGCGCATGGCCGCGGCGGCGTCGGGGTTCGCCACGAAGTCGACGTAGCGCTGGCGGTAGCGGAGGTCGACGTTGGTGAGCCCGTGCCACTTGTCGGGCAGCGGGCGGAGCGCCTTCGTCACGAGCTTGAGATCGCTGAGCTCGAGCGAGAGCTCACCGGTCTTCGTCACCATCACGCGGCCGCGCACCTCGACGTGATCCGCGATGTCGACGTCCTCGAGCGCCTCGAACGAGGCGCCCATGATGTCCTTCTTGGCGAACAGCTGGATCTCGCCCGAGCCGTCTCGCAGGCGGAGGAAGCTCGCCTTGCCGAAGCCGCGCCGCGCCACGATGCGCCCGAGCGCGTGGTAGCTCTTGCCGGCGGCGAGCGCCTCGACCTTCGCGGCGTCGTAGCGCTGCTCGGCCTGGTCCAGGAGGGCGCCCTCGTACTCACGGCGGAGCGAGACGACGAGCGTCCGGTCGCTCGTGTCGACCGCGTTCGTGAACGGGTTCTGTTGGCGCTCCCGGCAGCGCTCGGCCTTGGCCCGGCGCGCCTCGATCAGCGCCTCTTCACTGCTTTCCATGGTCGTCGAGCGTGGTCGAATAGCGCGAGCAGCACGGGGTGTCCATTCTGGACCTCGCGGCCCCTCGGCGGGAGAAGGCCCGGGCCCTTACTTCTGGGCCGATTGGTTCGCGCTTTGCAGCAAATACGCCTCGACGAAGGGGTCGAGGTCGCCGTCGAGCACGCCCTGAACGTCCGCGGTCTCGTGCTCGGTGCGGAGGTCCTTCACCAGCTGGTAGGGCTGGAGCACGTAGCTCCTGATCTGATTACCCCAAGCGATGTCGGTCTTGGCCGCCTCGTTCGCCGCCTGCTGAGCCGCGCGCTTGTCGGTCTCGATTTCGTAGAGCTTGGCCTTGAGCATCTTGAGCGCCATGGCGCGGTTCTGATGCTGGCTGCGCTCCGCGCGGCACACGATCATGATGCCCGTGGGCAAGTGACGGAGGCGCACCGCCGTCTCGACCTTGTTCACGTTCTGACCGCCCTTGCCACCGGCGCGCATGGTCGTGATCTCGAGGTCGGTCTCCTTGACCTCGATGTTGATCTCGTCCTCGACGTCGGGCGTCACGTCGACGGCGGCGAAGCTCGTCTGGCGGCGATCGTTCGAGTCGAACGGGCTGATGCGCACCAGGCGGTGCACGCCCTTCTCCGCGCGCAGGTAGCCGTACGCGTTCGGGCCCGAGACCGTGAACGCCGCGCCGTCGATGCCGGCCTCGTCGCTCACCTGGTAGTCGATGACGTCGGTCTTGTAGCCGCGCTGCTCGCACCAGCGGAGGTACATGCGGAGCAGCATCTCCGCCCAGTCCTTCGCGTCGGTGCCGCCCGCGCCCGGGTTGATGCTCACGATGGCGCTCGCGTGATCGACCGGGCCCGACAGCATGCGCCGGAGCTCGACCGCGCGAACGCGGGACTCGAGCCCGGGCACCTGGAGCTCGAGCTCCTTCTGCGTGGCCTCGTCGTTCTCTTCGGCGGCGAGCTCGAGCAGCTCCACCGAGTCGTCGACCTCACGCGAGAGCTTCTCGATCATGTCGAGCTTCTCGACCGCGGCTGCGCGCTTGCGCATCAGCGCCTGCGCCTTGTCCTGGTTGTTCCAGAAGTCCGGTGCCGCGGCGATCGAGTCGAGCTCGTCGATTTCTCGCTTCAGGGCAGGGACGTCAAAGAGACCCCCTTAGCGCCTGAACACGCCTTTGGAGGTCCTGGAGACTGTTCCTGGTTTCGGCCAACATCGCGCGGCGTACTTAGCGCAACCCGGCTCGTTCGTCCATCCGACACCGGGCTCTCGGCGTCGTCTCGCGAAGGTGCGGTGCTTTCCCCCACGGGAGCACGGTCGCGCACCTCGGTGACCGCCAGGCCGAGCTCCCGGAGCCGGTCACCGAAGGCTCCGTCGGTCATGACGTCGAGCGCCATGACCGCGTCGACGAGCTCGAGCTCGGCCTTCAGGGCTTGCTCCGGGGGCGTCGCCGGATCGAGCAACTTCGCGAGTGAACGACGCCACGCGAACAGCCGCTCGAGCGTGCGCTCGACGAGGGCCGCTCGCGCCTTGTCGCGCTCGAGCCGGAGCCGCGCGAGCGCGACCTCTTCGTCCGCGAACACGAGCCGGTCGAGGTTCCAGGTCGCGGTCGCCTCGAGCGCGAGGTCCGTCCCACCCGCGAGCGAATAGCGATAGGGGTCCTCGTTCGTGGGCGCGAGCCGGAGCGCCTGATCGTCGGAACGCGCCGCCCGCAGCCGGAGCTCCGGGAGCACCGCGGAAGCACGCGCTCGCGACGCGAGGCTATCGAGGCGCTCCGTTTGTTCATCGGCCCCCGAGGTCGCAAGCGCCTGGCGCGCGGTGTCGCGCGCAAGCTTGGAGAACGCGCGGAGGCTCAAGGGGAAGGGAGCCGCGGTGCTCGACGGTGGAGGCTCGCTCTGCGCTCGCGGCGGCGGGGCCGGCTCGTCGGGCTCGACGTCCGCAGCGCCGTCCGCGCTCGCGACGGTTCGGGGAGCCGCGAACCGATCGAGAGGTAGCGTGAGCGCGAGCTGACCCGAAACTTCCCGCTCGGTCGGCCCCCTTTCCACACGAACACCCACGCGCAGGCGGGTCCCGCCGGGTCCTCCGAGCGAAACGGGTGAATCGGGGGGGCCCTCGGCTCGAGCGGAGAGCGAAAGTGACGAGAGAGCGATGAGGAGCCGGAGAGTCCTGTGAGCCACA
>JAEZYO010000972.1 GCA_023419055.1 Pseudomonadota bacterium
CGTTGCCCGAGCCAGTAGGCCCCAATCGCTGCGACGCTGTCGATCCAGACGTTCTCGAGCGCTTTCGCGTGCTCGACGCTGCCGGTGATGCTCGCGATGTCGACGCCGGCGTACCAGTTCTGAGCGGTCGGCAAGATGGAGTGAAACAGGAAGATCAACCAGCGGCCCTGCTTGCTCGCGGTATCGATGTGCCCCGTGAAGACGGAGGTCGCTTCACCACCCGCCGCGGGAATGGTCGGCAGGTTGAAGGGCGAGGTGGCGTCCTTCGGCCCGATGGTGCCCGAGGCGACCCCGCGCGCGAGCAGAAAGCGGCTCGAGGCCTGCGATTGATAGCCGAGGTCGCCGAACGGGTAGGCGAAGGTCCAGACGCTCGGCTGCCCGAGATCGTCGATGATGTGGCTCGAGCAGGCGTCGATCTCTTCATCGAGCGAGCCGAGGGCGCCGCTACAATCCGCGAGGGTAGCGTGGCAGTGGTTCACCGTGTGGTTGCCGATCTCGTGTCCTTGCGCGATCGCGTCGAGCCAGGTGCTGGCGTAGCCCGCGTTCCCCTTGCCCGACGAGTTGACGTAGAACGTCATCCGCGCTCCGGTCGCCGCGAGGGCGGGCCAGTGCTCGATCTGCGAGGGCTGCGAGTCGTCGAACGTGTACGAGACCGCTGCTTGGAAGCCTGCCCACGGCAGCACGCGCAGGTTCGGCGCGTCGCCGCTCGGCGCCGGCAGGTCACTCACGCCGGGCGGGACCGGAAGCGCTGCCGGCAGCGCACCCGTGCTCGAGCCTCCGCCGCTCATGGCCGTGCCCCCGCTACCGGCACCCCCCGCAGCGCTCTCTGCCTGGTAGGCGCCCTTGTCACACGCGTTGACCACCATGAAAAGCAGGGGCGCGACCAGCGCGGCGCGCGGAGCGCAGGCGTCCATGAGTCGCCGCGCACGCTATCACCCAGGATCCTCTCGGGTTCTCACGATGAGCCCGGCGCAACAAATAAGAGCTTTTTGCACCGAATGAGAAGCGGCGCGGGTCCTCTTGACGGAGAGGGCATTCTTACCTGTGATCGCGTCTCCCATGATGCTGCAGAACCGCTTCTGGATCTTGGCGCGCCTCGGGGTCGCGTTGCTCCCCTGCCTCGCTTGCTCGAGCGAGGGTTCGGGAGCCGGTGGCTCGACCGGTGCATCGGGAGGGAGCGGGGCGGCGAGCGGCAGCGGCGGCAGCGGCTCGAGCAATGGTGGTGGCGGCGGTACCGGTGCGGGTACGAGCAGCGGCGGTAGCTCGGCCGCCAATGGTGGTACGGGGACGAGCGGCAGCGCCGGAAGCAGCAGCGGCGGAGGGACCAGCGGAGGCAGTGGAGGCAGCGGCAGCGTGACCACGCCGGGGATCCGCTGGGTCGGCCGAGTCGACGCGACGGACCCCGCCGCCGTGAAGTTCGCCTGGCAAGGCGCCGGATTCGTGGCTCAGGTCACCGGAACCACGCTCACCGTGAAGCTCGAGGTGAACGGGACGTCCACGGTCTACTTCCAACCCGTGGTGGACGGCGTCGCGGGGGAGCGCTTCAAGGTCGATCCCGGCGCCGCGGTAGACGTCACGCTGGCGACCGGGCTCTCGGATGGCGATCACGTGGTGGAGCTCTATCGCGAGACCGAGGGCGCCTACGGAATCAGCATCTTCCGTGGCTTCACCGAGGGATCTCCGACGGACGCCCCCGCCGCGACCGATCGCGTGATCGAGGTGGTCGGAGACTCGATCAGCGCGGGGTACGGCAACCTGGGGAGCGAGCCGCACCCGGACTGGGTCGCGAATCCTGCGTGTCATTGGACCGCCGAGAACTCGAGCTGGTACGCGACTTACGCCGCGATCGCCGGGCGTGCGCTCGACGCCGAGGTGAGCACCGTCGCACGCTCGGGCTGGGGCATGACCCGTGACAACCAGAACGGCCCGAACGTGCTCGCCAACGTGTACGAGAACGCGCTCGGGACCGACGATGCGACGCCCTGGTCCTTCGAGCGAAAGCCCGCGGCGGTCGTGGTGAACCTCGGGACCAACGATTGGGCCATGGGGGATCCAGGGACGGACTACGAGACCGACTACGTCGACTTCATCGCCACCGTCCGCAGCCACTATCCGGACGCGTTCATCTTCCTCACGATAGGCTCGATGCTCGGAGCTCCGGAGCTCGCCCAGGTGAACGCGCGCCTCGCCAGCGTGATCCAGGCGGTGAGCAACGCGACGGGGGACGACAAGCTCGTCACGTTCGACTTCGGCACTCAGAACCTCGGCCCGGACGGCTCGATCCCGTCAGGTTGCGACTGGCACCCGAGCAAGGACGAGCACGAGCGCATGGCGGGGATTCTTCAGCAACAGCTCGCGACGAAGCTCGGCTGGTGAACGCGGCTCTAGCCGCTGTTCGGGAGAGTGTCGTCGTCCGTGACGCCTTCGGCCTCGGCGTCCGCGAGCTTCTGCTCGACCTCCGCGACGTGTCTCTGATCGAGCCCGCTCCGCATTTCACCGAGAGCGCGGCGCGCCTCGCGGAGCTTCAGTTTGCCGCGCTCGAAGTCGATGCAGATCAGGCACATCGCTCCGAGCTTAGCATGCGCCGGCAAGACGAGCCGAGCGCTCGTCCGGGCCGCTCCTTCGAGCTCAGCGCGCTTCGGGTAGAGGTCGCTTCGCCGCGACCTTGGCGACGAGGCGCACCAGGGCGTCGAGCTGGATGGGCTTGAGGGCATACGCGTCGAAGCCGGCCGTGAGCGCGCGCTTCTTGTCCTCCGCGCGCGTGTGCCCCGTCATGGCGAGCGCGGGCACGTCACCACCCGACGCCGCCGGCGACGAGCGCACCTCTCCGACCAGGTCGTAGCCGCTGCGATCCGGGAGCTCGACGTCGGACACCAGGATGGACGGCTTGCGAGCTCGAAACGCGTGGAGCGCGGCCGCCGTGCTCGCCACCGACTCCACGCTCGCGCCCTCCCGCTCGAACACCTCGTGGAGCAGCGAGCGGAGATCCTCGTCGTCCTCCACGAGCAGGATGCGGAGACCGTCCAGTCTGGCGCTCCTCGGTGGCGAAAGCATGACGGGTTCTGTATCACACCCCCTGGAGTGACCTCAGGCGAACTCGTTCGCACCGAACGGTTGCGGAAACCAACCCAGGCGGGTAGCCGAAATCGAAGATCTACCTAAGCGCCGAGAGTGAAACCTGGCTCTAAGCGGTAAGAGTGAAGGAGAACGTCGCTCCCTGATCGGGCGCCGCCTCGACCCACACGTCTCCTCCGTGCCGGGTGACAATCCGCTTCACGATGGCGAGGCCGACCCCCGTGCCCTCGAACTCGTCTTCCCGGTGCAGGCGCTGGAAGACATTGAACAAACGGTGCGCGTAGGTCATGTCGAACCCGGTCCCGTTGTCACGCACGTAGTAGACGACCCGGCCGGATTGGTCGAGGCGGCTGCTGATTTCTACGCGCGGCGGGCGGCGGTGGCGAGAGTACTTGAAGGCGTTCGAGAGCAGGTTCAGAAACACTTGTCGCACGAGCGAGGCGTCCCCGACCGAGGGCGGCAGCTCCCCGAGCGTGATCTCCACTTGCAGCGCGGAGCTGCCGAGCGTTTCTCCGAGCTCGGCCAGGCACTCTTCCACGAGCCGCCGGACGTCGATCGGCGCGGACTGGAGCGCGCGCCGGCCGAGCCGGGAGAGCGCCAGCAGATCGTCGATCAGCTGACCCATGCGGAGCGCGCCCTTGCGCACGAGCCCGAGCAGGCGCAGGGCGTCGGCCGGAAGCGCCGCGCCGAAGTCTTCGACGAGCGCTTGAGAGAAGCCGTCGATGGTGCGAAGCGGGGCGCGCAGGTCGTGCGACACGGAGTAGCTGAACGCCTCGAGCTCTTGGTTGACCGCCTCGAGCTCTCGCGTGCGGTTCGCGACGCGCCGCTCGAGCTCCAGGTTGAGCGTGCGGATCTCTTGCTCGGCGCGCCTCTGCTCGGTCACGTCGGCCACGTGCACCATGGCGAGGAACGGCCGTCCCGCGTCGTCGCGCACCAGGCCGCCGCCATAGCGGAAGATCTTCTCCCAGCCGAGCAACAGGTGGCGGATCTTGAGCTCGAGGTTCGAGACCGATCCGCCGCGGAGGATGCGTGAGAAGGGCCACTCTTCGAAGCTCACGGCGTCGCCTTCGAGGGTGCTCAGCTGAAAGAGCGAGGAAAAGTCTGCGAGCGGGCGCTGGCACTCGGCCAGGCTCGAGAAGCCGTAGAGCTCGAGCGCGGCCGGGTTCGCCGACATCACCGTACCTTCGAGCGAGCACGTCATGAGGCCGTCGCTCAGGTTCTCGATGACGGCGCTGAGCTCCGCCTGGCTCTCTCGCAGGGCCTGCTCGGAGAGCTTGCGCTCCGTGATGTCGGTGATCGCTCCGTGCCAGACGGTCGCTCCGTCCGGCTCCGGCATCGGAACCGAGTGCCCTTCGAGCCAGATCTCCCCGCGACGGGAGTGCAGCATCCTGAACTCGGCGTGCCACGGGAGCGTGTATTGCCACGACTCCTCCTGCGCTTGCCGGAGCGCCGCGAGATCGTCGGGGTGCACGTTGCGCATCATGACCGAGGCGTCCGCCGCGAGCGCTTCCGGCGACGTCTCGCAAAGGTCAGCGAGCCTCTCCGCGCCGTAAGTGATGGTCAGGCCGCCGTCGGGAGCTCGGCGAAACGAGTGCAGGATGACCGGGGTGCTCCGGGCCATCTTGGCCAAACGATCACGCTCGTCCCGGAGCGCGAGGTAAACGTCCTCGTCGGGCTCGGTGCGGTCTCCGGGAGCTTCCGCGAGCCTACCGAACCACTCCACGGCGTGACCTGCGTCGTCGCGGAGGAGGAGGGCTCGAGCTTCGAAGCGTCTGTAGGTTCCGTCATGACGCCGGAGCCGGTAGTCGGTGCGGTATTCGACCGAGGCCGTGACGGCGCCCCTCCAAGCCGACTGCGCGCTCGCGCGATCCTCGGGATGGACGTACTCGAGCCAGCCCTGCTCGAGCATCTCGGCCTGACTCGCGCCGACGTAGGCGAGGAGCGCCTGGCTCGTCCACTTCATCGCCCCGTCGGGCCGGCAGGTCCAGACGAACGGCAGAAAAGCCTCGATGATCTGGCGGCACCGAGGTTCGCCGTGGAAAGGGCTAGCTTCCCGCTCCTCGCTCGAAACCTCTGGTTCAACGCTGGGTGGGGAGCTCACGACGGACTCGCCGGTGAGGGCGGGAGCCTCGATCCTTCCCCAATCCACCCGTCGGGTAAAGGCAGAGCTCGCTGAGCAACTTTGCGAAGCTACGCCGTTTTCCTCGGAGGACGTGGAAACTCTCCCTTCGCTGGCTCGAACGGCTCGCGACACGCCGTCCACCGGCGCGGCCGTTCGTGTCGCCTGCTCGGGGTCGTCCCGTCGAGCGCTGCTCGAAGTGAGACGAGAGCGGTTCATCGGCGACGACCACCCGCCTAGGTGAACCATTCGTCCCAGAACTATCCGCCCTGCCTGTCGGGCCGAAGCGGGGGGACAATAACGTCCCCTGCGGGTGCGGGGTATTTCGGGTAGATTGGGGGTCGTTCCTGCGTCGCGATGACCGTCGAGCTCCTGATCCACGCGATCGTCCGCCAGACGACCATCCTCATCGCACAGCTTGCCACTTCGCGCGGTGTTCGCGCGCCGCTCGCGCAGATCGCGAACCAGGTGTTCATCGATCTGGTGCGCGAGCTCGAGCGACAGGGGGTCAGCCGCAAGGTGAGCGCGGCCATGTTCGGACTAGGCCTTCGCACGTATCGGCGCAAGATCCAGCGCCTGAGCGAGAGCTCGACCGAGCGCGGTCGCTCGCTCTGGGAGGCCGTGCTCGACTACGTCAGGAAGCACGAGCTCTCGACCCGCCGCGAGATCCTCACGCGGTTCTCGAGCGACGACGAAGCGCAGGTGAGGGCGGTGCTGCGCGACCTTCGAGAAAGTGAGCTGATTTTCTCTTCGGGTAACGGCCCGAACCCGGCGTACCGCGCGGCCTCTGACGAGGAGCTTCGAATCCTGCAGCGCAAGCGAGGAAGCGAAGGTACCGAGGAGCTCTTGATCGCGCTCATGTATCGGGACGGCCTCCTGACGATGAAGGAGATCGCGGAGCGAGCGCAGCTCGAGGTCGGCGCCGTCGAGCCGACGGTGGCTCGCCTGCTCGAAGCGGGCCGCATCGAGCGGGTGGAAGAAGAAGGAGTGTTTCGTTACCGAGCCCGCGCGCTCGTCATCCCGCTCGGCGCGCCGGTGGGCTGGGAGGCCGCGGTCTTCGATCACTTCAACGCGCTCGTCTCGACCGTCCTGACGCGCCTCGGCGCGCCGCGCTCGTCGGCGCCGGACGACAAAGTGGGCGGGAGCACCTACACTATCGACGTCTGGGAGGGGCACCCGCTCGCCGACGAGGTGACGGGCACCCTGGCTCGCATGCGCTCGACCCTGAGTGAGCTTCGCACCCGTGTGACCGAGTACAATACGTCGAACGAGCTCCCGGAGTCGCACACGCGCGTCGTCATCTACTGTGGACAGTGCTTGATTGTCGAAGGCAATGATCGCGGCGAGTAGAAAGGCATGGTTCGGAGGCGCGCCTGGCCGCCTCGTGGCAGCGCTCCTCGCCGCGTTGCTCCCGGCGCTGAGCTGCGAGAGTGACGGAGGGGAGTCGACGGGGGGAGAGACCCATTTCCTGGCGAGCTGCGAGCCGGGCTCGAGCTTCTGCGGCGCCGAGTTGACCTGCCTGTGCGGCGTCTGCACCCGTGTTTGCGACGACGCGAACACGTGCGGGGCGCTGCCTGGCGCGGAGTGTCTCGCGAGCGGCGTCGACGAGTGCGCGGTAGCTCACTGTGACGTAAAGTGCGAAAGTGACGCCGACTGCGCCGTGGTCTCCACGGCCCACCGGTGCGACGACGGCGTCTGTCGCGACTCACCGATCACCGGTGGGACCGGAGGAGCCGGTGGAACCGGAGGAGCCGGTGGAACCGGGGGAGTCGGTGGAACCGGAGGAGCCGACGAAATCGCTGGCGCCGGTGGACAAGGCGGCGCGGGAGCATTTTGCGCGCCCGGAGAAGTCGCAGGAAGCGAGGTGGTCCTGCTCGGGGACAGCTTCTTCGCCACCACTCACCAGGTGGCCGCAAGCTTGAGCGAGCTCGCGCGCGGCGCCGGAGCGCTCGGAAGCGACGAGAGCTACCGCGACTACTCGAACCTGACCGCGAACGCGCTCGCGCTCGACGGGGATGGCATCGCGGCCCAGTACGCTGACGCGGCGAGCGAAGGCGCGGTGGAGCTCGTCGTCATGAACGGCGGCGGCGCCGATACGTTGGCCGCGCCTTGCGAAACCGCCGAAGAGTGTCCGGCATTGCCTGCGGCGGCGTCTGCCTTGCGGGAGCTCCTGGCGACGATGGCGAGCGGCGGGGTCCAAGCGATCGTGTACGCGTTCTATCCGGATCCCATGGACGCCACCGTCAAGGCGCGCATGGACGTCCTACGCTCGCTGATCGAAGCCGAGTGCGCGACGAGCCCCGTGCCGTGCCACTGGCTCGACCTTCGCGAGACGTTTGCCGGAAGGTACGACGAGTACGTGCAACCCGACGGGTTGAACCCAACCGAGGCGGGCTCGCTCGCGACGGCGGAGGCCATCTGGCAGACGCTCGGGCCTTGCGTCGTCGAGCCTTGAGGACTCGTTAGGTGTCTCTGATGCACCCCGCCGACCCCGGAGACCGAAGCGACCGAGCTGCCGCGCCCGACACGGTCCCGCCCTCGGAGCAAGGGGACTCGGTGGTTCCGGCCTGTATTTCCTGCGGGGAGCCGATCCGGGAAATCCTGAAGACGCGCCCGGAGTACTGCTTCGTCTGTGCGGTTCACGCCGTTTGTGCGTGCGCGGACGAGCCCGAGTGATCGTTCTCCGACTGTAATTGTTCACCCGTCCGTGGAGAACGAGCGCCTCTCGTCTCCAGAGTGGTGCGCGTGAGAACTTCGGAGACGGTTCCTGCAACGATGGGCAAAGAGAGTCGCGCCTGCCGTCGTGGGAAGCCGCACTTGCCGATTTTCCAGGTCGGTTAGGGCCGCGTCCAAGTTTCTTGGCACCCGGGAGCGAACCTCGCGGGTCTGTCTCGGACGCGGAGTTGTCTCGAGTGCTCCACCACGGAGCGCTCGAGAAGGTCCTAGTTTGTTCGACCAACCACACCACGAGTCTCGTTTTTTACCCTTCCGGAGCCGGTGCAACATGTCGTCTTCCTCCAGACCGAAGTTTCTCCGCCGAGCGGGCGCCTGCGGCGCGCTGCTGTCCTCGCTCGTGGTTCCAGGCCTCGCGGCTGCCGCGACGGGGCCTGGTATCGGCAACCTGGACTGCGGAGACGCCGAGTATTTCAAGCCGTTCGCGTTCATCGAGAACACGACCTCCGGCCCGAACGGCACCAACGTCTCGGTGATGATCCGAGGCTATTTTATGACGATCTTCGCGCCCGACAGCGGCAAGCCGCCGGGTGAAATCGGCCTCTACGACGTCTCGAACCCCAAGGCCCCGAAGGAGGTCCGCCACGTCGAGAACGGGGACACCAACATCTTCCGCGAGGCGCATTCGCTGCCGATCGCGCTGATCGACGGCAAGTACTACATCGCGATTCAGTCGACCAAGGGGATCCAGTTCTGGGATTTCACCGATCCGATGACCGCCTCGAAGATCGGGAACATCGACCTTCCAGGTGTGAACGGCGGCGACTACGAGGACGTGGCCTGGCAGACCAGCTGGCAGGGGCGTTATCTCTACGTGTCGGGCGGAAACCGCGGCATTTACGTGGTGGACGCGGCGGACCCCACGAACCCCGAGCTCTTGACGCAAGTGCCGACGAGCGAGACGGGCGGTTTTCGCGTGGGCCCGCTGTTCGCGCTGGGCGACTACCTCGTCATCAGCAACATGGATCAAGGTGGCGCGTACGCGGTGCTCGACATCAGCGTGCCCGACGATCCGGCCTTGCTCGCTCAGCGCGGGAACGAGCCGCGCATGTACGCCATCGCCGTTGGCGCCAACGACCGCATCTACACCGCAGGGCGAGACGGCAACTTCCTGATCCACTCCTTCAGCGACCCCACGAACATCTCGCTCGTCAAGAACGCCCTCGTCGGCCAGGACCAGCTGTACGCGGCCGTGCAGGACGAGTTCGTGTTCCTCGGCCGTCAGAACAACGTGGTCAAGGTCGACGTCACGAACGAACAGAACCCCATGGTGGTTGGAGAGGGCACGCTCAACCGCGACCACCCGGATCACGGGCAGGTGACGCCGATGGGCAACCTGATCTTCATCGGCAACGATCACGGCAGCGGCAGCGCCTTCTTCTGCCACCAGCACGGGAAGGACATGAAACCGCTCGTCGCCGAGTCGGTCTACCCCAAGGACGGAAGCTCCGGCGTCCCCGCCACGGCGCGCGTCAGCATTCTTTTCTCGGACTTCGTCGACACGGAGACGCTCGCGGGCGAAAACGTCGTCATACGTCCGGTCGGGGGAGAGCCGCTCGACGGCATCTTCACCTACGCCTTCAACACCCTCTCGTTCGGCCCGACCGAGCCGTTCGCCGCGGACACCACGTACGAGGTGATCCTCGCCGCGGACGGCCTTCGCGACGTCATGGGCAACGCGCTCAACGAAGCGGTGCTCGTCCGCTTTTCGACGGGCGACACCGTCGTCGTCCCTCCGCCGGAGGAACCCGAGCCGTCGGCGGGCGGTGCCGGAGGCGGAGGCGGAACCGCGGGAACGGCGACGAGCGGCGGCACGTCGGCCATCGGGGGGTCGTCCGCGGCAGGCACCGGAGGGCTCCCGTCAGGGGCGGGCGGCGCGACGGGCGGTAGCGCGCTCGGAGGAGCAGGCGCAGCGGCCGGTGCTCCGCAAGCAAGCCCCGCTTCTTCGGGAGGAAGCTGCTCGGTGAGCCTACCCGGTCGGGCGACGCGCCTCACGGCAGCGTTCGCTCTCTTGGCGGCGGCGCTGCTCGGGGTCCGACGAGGTCTTCGCCGCGCATGATTCGCGCGGGCGCCTTCGCGGCCGGGATCGCGGCCTACCTCTTCGCAGCCCACGCGGCGGCCGTGGGCGTCGCGGCCAGGGTGAATCGACCTCACCCCGTCGGAGAGCCGATCGAGTTCGCCGCGAACGGCGTGGGGACCGGGCCGCTCACGTTCACCTGGGACTTCGGCGACGGCACGAAGAGCGAACCGAGCTCGTCGGGTACCGCCGAGCACGTTTACGCCCAGCCGGGGCACTACCCGGTGATCGTGGTCGTGAAGGACGAGACGGGCGCGCGCAGCGACAGCTTCTTGCAGACCGTGCATCGCGTCTTGCCGGAGCGGCCGCCCGCGTCCTCGTCGAGCATCGTCCATCATCGCGAGCAGAAGCGCGTCTGTAACGTCAACGCCGACAACGACACGGTGAGCTGCATCTCGACGGAGAGCCTCGAGCTCCTGTTCGAAGCGCCGGTGGGGCGTCACCCGAGGGCGCTCGCCGTGGCTCCCGACGGTACCTTGTGGGTCACGAACCAGGACGACGCCTCGGTCAGCATCCTCGACCCGAACGGAGCACCGCTCGGCACGATCGCGCTGCCGCGAGCGTCCAAGCCGTTCGGTATCGTGATGAGCCCCCTCGGGGACGCCGCTTACGTCACGCTGCAGGCTCGGGGTGAAGTCGCGGAGCTCGACCTCGCTAGCCGGACGCTCGCGCGCACGGCCGTCGCAGGCCCGTGGGCGACCGGCGTCGCCTTGAGCTCGGACTCGAATCGCCTGTTCGTCACTCGCTTCATTTCCGCTCCGGGTGGCGGCGAGCTCGTCGAGCTCGACCGAACGAGCCTCGCCGTCACGCGCCGCTTCGTGTTGGAGGTCGATCCCGGTCCAGACACGGAAGCCTCCGCCCGCGGCGTGCCGAATTACCTGCGCGCGGTCGTGCCTAGCCCCGACGGAGCGTCCCTCTGGGTGCCTTCCAAGAAGGACAACATCCTGCGCGGTGGAGCGCGTGACGGTGAGGCGCTGACCTTCGAGACCAGCGTGCGGTCCATCGTCTCGCTGGTCGATCTCGAGTTCAACCAGGAGGTCCTGAAGCACCGCGTCGATTTGAACAATCGCGCGCTCGGCTTGAGCCTCGCCTTCTCGCCTCTGGGCGACTACGCGTTCGTCGCGCTGCTCGGCAACAACGGCGTCGAGGTGGTGGACGCGTACAATCGCCGCCTGGTCGGCGGCACGCTCGGCTTCGGAAAGGCCCCCGACGGGCTCGTGCTCGACGACGCCGGCAGGCTGTATTTGAACGCGTTCCTCTCGCGCAGCGTGGTCGTGCTCGACGTGGCTCCGATCCTCGCCTCGACCGACTTCGCGCTCGAGAAGATCGCGGAGGTCGTGGTCTCGCAGGCGGAGAAGCTTGCCCCCGGGGTGCTCCTCGGCAAGCAAATCTTCTACGACGCCGCCGACCTCCGGATGACGAAGGACGGCTACGTGAGCTGCGCGGCGTGTCACCTGGACGGGTTCGAGGACGGCCAGGTCTGGGATTTCACCGATCGCGGCGAGGGCCTGCGCAACACCACGTCGCTCCTCGGCAAGCGCGGCGCGGGGCAGGGGCGCCTGCACTGGAGCGCCAACTTCGACGAGATCCAGGATTTCGAGCACGACATCCGAAATGCTTTCGGAGGTTCCGGGTTCCTCCCGGACGAGGTCTTCAACGAGGGCACGCGCAACACCACGCTCGGTGATCCGAAGGCGGGGGCGAGCCCGGAGCTCGACGCGCTCTCGGAGTACGTGACGTCTCTGGAGCGCGTGAACGACAGCCCCTTCCGAAACCCGGACGGCACGCTCACCGCAGAGGCCTTTCGAGGCCGCGAGATCTTCCAACGCGCCGGGTGCCCCGATTGCCATGGAGGTCCCGACTTCACGGACAGCCCGAGCGGAGCGCTG
>JAEZYO010000204.1 GCA_023419055.1 Pseudomonadota bacterium
CCCGAACACGAAGCCGCGCGCGAACCCGACCGCGAGCAAGAACGCGCCGAACACGAACCCGGCCCAGTCGGCGTTCTCCGCGAACAGGAGCCCGGCGAGCGCCGTGAGCAGAAAGCGCCGTCGCCCGGTTTGAGCGAGCCGCAGGTAGGCCCAGGCGCACAGCGCGACGCCGAACATCACCGGCACCTCGAGCGCGTGGAAGTTCGCGAACGAGAGCGTGATGGGCAACACCGTCAAGGCCAGCGCCGCCACCGCGCCTGCGACGGGTCCCCACGCGGCTCGCCCGAAGCCGTAGAGCAGGCTCGGCATGCAGGCGCTCATCAGCACCGCCGGCAAGCGACAAACGAAGAAATGGTGCCCGAAGACCTTCGTGAAGAGGGCAGCCGTCCAGAAGATGCCCCAGGGGTGATGACAGTAGAAGTCGCGACCCAGCGGGGGCACGAGCGTGTACGTCGGGACTGCGCCGAGCACGCCCCAGCGCCACATGTTTTCACCGCCGGTGGCGACCGCCGTCGCCGCGGCGTAGTGGCCCGACGCGAACGGGCCGGCGAGCTCCCAGCCCGCGGCGAGCGTGAACCAGATGCTCACCAAGAAGACGACGAAGCGGGCCGCTCGCTCCACCCGATGATCCGCGCTCGGCAAGGTGGAGCGATCGGCGCGGAGCCAATCGGCGAACCCGTTCGCGAACGTGCGGAGCATGCGCGCGGGCGAAGCTAACATCAGCCGCCCATGGGTCCGCGAGCTTTTCGTTAGCCCTTGCGACGCTTCCAGGCGTCGTTGAACTCCTGGATCGTGCTTTCCGTCCTGGGGTTCCAGAGCATCTTTCGCAGAATGGGCGGCGGAACCGTCACGACGTGGGCGCCGTCTTGAAGCGCCTCGTTCACGTCCACGAGGTGTCGAATCGAGCCGATCAGGAGCTGCGAGTCGAGACGCTCGCGATCGATCGCCGCGCGCGTGGCCGAGATGATGGGGCGCACGTCGTAGCCCATGTCGCGCACGCGCCCGCTGAAGATGCTGACGTAGGTGCCTCCGGCGAGCGCCGCGAGGTAAGCCTGATTGAAGCTCATCAGGCACGTGACGTTCGTCAGGACACCGCGCTTCTTGAGTTGATGGGTGACCCGGAGGCCCGCCTCGCTGAACGGCACCTTGATGCAGATGCGCTCGGGGTTCCACGAATGGTAGATCTCGGCCTCGGCGAGCATCTCGGCCTCGCCGTCGCTCATCAGCTCGACCGAGACGGGTCCGTGCGACGCCTCGCAGACGTCGCGAATCCGGGTCTCGAGATCGGCGTCCGCGGCCTCACGGGAGAGGATCAGCGGATTGGTGGTCACGCCCGAAACCACGCCCCAAGCGAAGATATCCCGAATTTCCGCGGGATCAGTGCTGTCGAGAAAGAGCAAGGGATCCCGATCATACCACGGGCGACCCTTTCGCCACGCCCGGTTCCCGTGCGCTTAGCGAAGTCCGCCTCCTCTCATGATTCGCTCGCGCGGCGCTTTCTGTGCGTGGGGCAATTTTCGGCGCGAGCGGCGGATGGTCGAGGCTTTACGGCGGCGTCTCGCGACGTCAGCCTTCGAGTGTGCGCTGCCTCCTCGTCGTGTTGAGCCTGCTGTCCTGCGGCGGCCCGGCTCGACCGTACCGCGCCCCCAGCGAGGAAACGCGCGTCGAGAGCTCGGAGCCTCCGAACGTCGAGCCACGCACCGAGACGCCGGAGCCCCTGGCTGCCGCGAGCGTCGAGGGGGGCATTTTCGAGCTCCCCGTCGAAGGGTTTGCACCTGCAGTCGCCGTCCTGCCCGAGACCTCCGAGAAGGTGCCGCTCGTCATCGCGTCGCACGGAGCGGGGGGGAGCCCCGAGTGGCAGTGCGACCACTGGGCGCGCATCGTTCGGGAGCGGGCGATCGTGCTCTGCCCGCGCGGCCGGCGCATCTCGTCCAAATACGACGGCAGCTACTACTACCCCGATCACCTCGAGCTCGGGCGTGAGTTCCTTTCCATGCTGGCCGCGGCTCGCGAGCGCTTCGGCCCGCGAATCCTCGAAGGCGCCGGCATCTACACGGGCTTTTCGCAGGGCGCGACGATGGGCGCCCTGATGATCGTCGACCACGGGAAAGACTTCCCGTTCTTGCTCCTGATCGAGGGCGCGACGGCGGAGTTCTCGGCGGCGCGAGCGCGCACCTTCAAAGCCGGCGGCGGCCAGCGTGTGGACTACGTGTGCGGAGGCGCTTGGTGCGCGGGGCGGGCGGAGCGCATGGTCGCGACGCTGAAGCGCGCCGGCCTCGAAGCGTCGCTTTCGCACGTGCAGGGCGGCGGTCACACGGACGACGGACGCGTGGGCCAAAAGGCCGCGGAGCTCTTCGAGGCGTTGCTGGCGCAGGCGGTCGCTCAGGGGCGACGATAGAGCCAGACCACCGGCACGCCGTCGTAGAGTCCCATCGCGGCCGGGCGAGCAGTGCCGTAATCGACCCAGATCTGATACTCGACCCGTCGCATGTGCGGCTCATGATGATAGAGCGCGAGCTGGCTCGCGTGGATCGAGAGGGTGGGACGCACGTCGCGGCGAACCCGGCCGTCGGCGCGCAGCATCTCGAAGCTCTGGAGCGCGGTGTCGTGCACGTAGAGGCCTGCGTTCTTGGGCGCGGTCTCGTTGATCTCGCCGAGCAGCGAGTCCGTCGTGTAACCCCAGAAGGTGCGGTTCAGCCCGAGCGTCGCGGCTCCGGGGGCGCCGCCCACGACCGGCGCGTAGAAGGTGAGACCGTACGGGTGCGAGTGAAGGGTCATCGCGAGCGGCCCGGCGAGGCAGCTCGCGAAGAGGGCCGCTCGCGCGCCGAGCTGCCGGCGAGCCCCGTCGCCGAAGAACGCCGAGAGCTCCTCCGCGGCGAGCGCGAAGCCGCGCCCCGCGAAAAGGCACAGGAACGGGTACGCGGTGATCCAGTGCTTGGTGCCCCCGAAGATGGGCGTCTGATCGGACAGCCACGGCGCGTAGCTCGTCAGCACGCCGAGCAGCCAGAGCGTGTCCGTGCTGAAGCGGAGCCGCGCATCCGGTCCTTCGTTCCGCTGACGCAGCGCGAAGCGAGCGCTGGCGACGATCCCTGACAGGGACGCGAGCAGCGTGATGCCGGGGACGGTGGCGAGCGTCATTACCCAGGCGTAGAGGCGCGGCATGGGCGGCTTCCAGTAGGTCCGCCCGAGAAACTCCATGTTGTAGTACTCGTGCAGGCGGTGGAACTGGACGTACTCGCCGAAGCGCTCGACCGTGTCGTGCCACAACCAGGGCCAGGTGAGGACGAAGAGCGGGGGACCCAGGAGCGCCATCGCGAGCAGGCCCGCCGGGATGCGTGGTCGCCCGCGCTTGAGCCCCGCCCAGAGCTCGCGGCCCTGCGTCACGACCAGGTGCGCGATCAGGGCCGGCGGGAGTAACCACGAGTTGTGCTTGGTGTTGAGGAGCAACCCGTAAAGCACGCCTGCAGCGATGGCCCAGCCGAGACCCTTCGCGTGGAGCGACCGGAAGTACGCGTAGGCGGTCACGAGCCACATCGCCGCGACGGGCATGTCGAAGCACGCGAGGTGCGCGTGATAGAACATGCGAGGCATCAGCGCGAACGAGAGCGCGGCGAACACGCCGGCGAGGCGGCCGTAAACCTGCCTGCCCCAGAGGTAGATGGTCGCGACCGCGAGGCCGGCCATCAGCATGCCGGGAAAGCGATAGGCGGTGCCCTGCTCGGTGAAGACGTGGAACGTTTCGAAGAGCAGCCGGTGCGAGAGCGCGAACAGCGACTTCATCAGCACCGGGTGTTCGTGGTTGACCGCGAAGTAGCGATCCACGTTCGCGCGCTCGAGCGCGAGGCTCGGATCCTGGAAGAGCAGCGTGAACCAGGCCTCGTAGCTGCGCGCGGCCGCGAAGTAGAAGCCTTCGTCGCGCGCGTAGCCGAGCGAGCTCGCGGTCGCGAGCAGGCAGGCGACGTAGGCGACGGCCAGGCCGAGCGCGAGGAGCCTATCGCTCCGGGAGAGAGGCTCCATCAGAAGGTCTCCGCGGTGAAGCAGAAGTCGCGTTGAGAGGGCAGCGCGCTCCCGATCTCGAAGTCGACGTCCTGCGTCGTCCCCGCGAGCTCGCCCGTGGAGATCAGGAACTCCTTCCAGCCCCACTCGTCTCGGTGCTCGTAGCGGCCGAGCTCCCGGTCGTTCGCGAAGACGCGGACCTCGACCGGCGTCCCCGCGCCGTCCCGCGCCAAGAAGTAGGAAAGCCCGGCGTGCCCGCGGATGACCTTCCCGAGCGGGACGTCGGCGAAGGTGAGCCGCAGAAAACCTCCGACCGTCGGGTGCGCGAAGATGCAACGGCGCGGCCGATAATCCTGGTCGTCGATGATGGTGACGCCGACGAAATAAGCGGGGCCGCCGCTGCACGTGTAGCGCTCTCGCGGAAACGCGACGGGTCCGTGCAGGCCGCCCGTGAGGCTCGGCGCGCGCGGATTGAAGGGGCAGAGCTCGCGCTCGCTGTCCCCGCCCTGGCTCACCACGAGATGGGGGGGGCGCACGTGATCGACGAACCGAAACTTGACGTCGACGGGTGACGGGTTCTCGAGGCGG
>JAEZYO010001040.1 GCA_023419055.1 Pseudomonadota bacterium
GTGCGTCTTGCCCAGGCCCGTGCCGCCCGCGATGAAGAGCGGGTTGTATCGAGGGCCGCCGCCACCGGCCGACGCGAACGCCGCGGCGTAAGCGAGCTCGTTCGACGGGCCGACCACGAAGTTGCCAAAGGTGTGCTTCGGGTTCAGCGCAGCCGTCACCTGCGAGCGCGAGTACGCGACCGGAGGGCGCGACGGGCGCACGGAGACCGGGGCCGAGGGCTCGGGCGGGCGCGGGCGAGCGGACGGACGGCGCGGCTCGCTCACGGGGTGGCTGAGCTCGCTCGAGATCGTCCAACGCACGCGCGTGCCTTCGGCGCTCTCACCGAGCGAACGCTCGAGCGTCTGCAAGAGGTCCGGCAAGAAGTGCTCTTTCACCCAATCGCGTACGAACTCGTCGCGCGCGGTCAGTGCCAGAAGTCCCTGGTCGAGACCGTCGAACTGCACGCCCGAGAACCACTGGTCAAACGACGCGGGTGAGCGACGACGAGTGTGCTCGACGGCTTCCTTCCAGGCATGTTCGGACTTCACGTTCGCGGCCATCGCAATCTGAGGGCTTTCGTTCGTCGTCAGTTCCACAAAGTCCCCACGTTATCCACAGGCATGTGGACAAGACTGCGGCTCAAGAGTGGCTCGCATCATGTCGTTATCAAATGCCCAAGAAGCGCCCAGAAGACACCTCACGGTCGAGGCCGGGCCAAGCGTTCGGTCGTCCTCGGGGAACGACCTGCCGTTGACCACGGAAGGCGCAGCTAGCACCGCTTCTCGACAAAGTTCAATCCCCGAGTGCGGGTGCCGACGCACGCCGCGGGATTGTCGCTGGATCGTTACACGTCTCCACTTCGTCGAACCAAGTTTCGCGCGCGCCGCTTTCCGACGTGTTGCTTAACCTATCAAAGTCATTGAGCACTCAGTCGATGCCGCTCTGCACCACTCTCGCATCAGCGGTCAACTTTCGTAGTTTCGCGCGTCAAGAGATCAGTGTCGAAAACTTGCACAGGCCTCCCGGCCTGCGAAAGCGACGATCGCGCGATCTCGTTCCGCGAACATTCGCACGAGAAGCTCCGCCGCTTTCTTGCCCGATCGACGAGCGAGAGGTTACGAGCGAAGCGCGTCGTTGCGGCGCATCACCCTGGTCCGCGAGTTCGGCGAATCACGTCCGCGGCTCGCGCGCCTGGAATGCCGAGCTTCGCGGAAGCGTTTGCTGCGCCACGAGCGGCGCGAAGAGAAAATGACACCGAACACGGTAGGCAGATCTTCTGTGCACGTGCTCGGGCGTATCGGAGCGACGCTCTCGGCGCTCGCGCTCGTCGTCGGCAGTGCGCGGCACGCTTGCGCTGACCCGAGCGAGCTCCCGCCCGAGGTCGGCTACAACTACAACGAGATCGAGACGCCGCGCATCGGCGCGACCGGCGGCGCGCAGCGCGCGCTCTCGAACGGCGTCTCGGCGTTGTTCGTGAACCCGGCGAACATGGTCGCGTCGCGCCTCTATCACATCGGGGCGTTCGCCCAGATCTGGCCCGAGGCGAAGCGGCAAAGCTACGGCGCCGGCGCGGTGGACTCGATCGTCTCGGCGTCGCGGCTCGCCGGTGGGCTCGGCGCGACCTACAACCTCCAAGATCCGGACGGCGTGGACCGGAAGTGGACCGATCTGCGATTTGCCCTGGCTTTCCCGTTCAGCGACCAGTTCTTCCTGGGCGGCGGCGGGCGCTTCATGTGGCTCTCCGAGAACGGCGACGGTCCGCTCGATTCGAGCCCGGCGTCGGAGGGGCTCCCGGACGAGGACATCGTCAAAGGTTTCGGGATCGACATCGGCGCGACCGTGAAGCCGACGGAGAGCTTCGCGATCTCGGTGGTCGGTAACAACCTCTCGAACCCCGATCACGGCTTTCAGCCGATGAGCTTCGGCGGCGGGCTCGGACTCGTGCTCGGTGACTTCAGCCTCGAGGGTGACCTGGTCGCCGACTTCGTCACCTGGGACGACACGAAGCTCCGCGCGATGTTCGGCGGCGAGGCGCTGTTCGCCGATCACGTGGCTGCTCGCGTCGGCTACCGCTACGACCAAGGCGCCGAGAGCCACGCGCTCTCCGCGGGCGCCGGCTACATCGACAACGCCTTCGACGTCGACATCGCCGTGCGGCGCGTGGTCTCGGGCGACGCCGCGACCGTGATCATGTTCGGCTTCAACTACCACCTCGAGTCGAGCGGGCTCACGCCGAGCCCCGGCGAGACCTTTTGAGGCTCAGCGGGCGAGCGCGGCGCCGAGCGTGAGCTCGAGCTCGCGCACGCCGCTCTCGAGCGACTCGTCTCCGAGCTCGATGACGACGGGCGAACGCGCCTGCTCGCGGAGCTCCTCGCGCGCCCGCGGGTTTCTGAACCAATCTTCGTCGTGACGATCGACGAGCTCGCGCTCCAGGCGGGCGGCCTCGAGACGCGCGGCGAAGCGTTGAGGCTCGTCGGAGCGCGGGGCGAAGAGCACGCCCGCCAGCCTCGGATCGAGCTCGAAGCCGAGCGCGCTCCCGAGCTCCTCCTGGAACGACTCGGTGAAGGAGGCCGAGCCCTGGAACGAGGCGGGCAGCGTGAGCAGCCGCGCCGCGGCGATGCGCACGTCGAGCAAGGCGGCGGCAGCCCAGGCCCGCTGGTAGTCGGGGAGCGCCGAGCGCGCGACCTCGAGCCTGCGCCGAGCGAACTCGTTCGAAAGCGGCAGGCGCGCGAAGAGCGCGGAGAAGGTGTGCTCCGGGAGGGCGAGCGCGTCTACGGAGAGCGCGAACGGCGAGGACGACGTGCTCGCCGCAGCGCGCCGGAACGCCGCGCCGAGGATCGAGAGGCCGCGCGCGAAGCTCGCGGGGGCGACGCGCCCGGGGAGCTCGTCCGGATCGAGCGGCAGCGACTCGAACCAGCGAGCGCCGTCGACGAGCTCGACGAGGCTCCGCAGCGAGAGGTGTGACGGGTAGCTCGCGCGCGCGGAAGCCGCGAGTGAAGCCTCGAGCGCGCTCCCGAGGTCGCGCACGCCGAGCGCGTCGAGCGCGCCGCTCGTGCGCTCGAGCAGGTCGCGCGCGAGCGCCGCGAGCTTCGGGTTCGGCGCGAGCGCGAGCGGGGCGAGCTTCTTCTCGAAGCGTTCGCGGAGCTCGAAGCGGCGCTCCCCGAGCTCGAGCCTGCGATCGCGGAGCTTCGACCCGTGGCGCGCGAGCGCTTCCAAGAACGCGCCGCGGCGCGCGCGGTCGCCGAG